>NZ_JADEXI010000713.1:0-2143 GCF_015207185.1 Microcystis sp. LEGE 08355
CCCCACACCCTACCCCCAGGAAAAACTTTTTCACCAGACCCTAATTAAACCCTAGTTAAACACTTCTCGCCATCCTCGCTTTCCTTTGCCTTGGCGTAAGGGAGAGGCTAAATCGACAATTTTCTCGAGCAGTTTCGGGGCCAATTTTTGACACCAAAGAGCTAGATGACTTTGCCAACCGACGACAATTTCCGTTTTTTCCCTATTTAACCCAGTAATTAGGGTTTGGGCGACTTCTTCGGCGCTCATCGGTTTTAACCATCGAAATAACTGCAATTCTCGCACCATATCCGTATCGGTTAAAGAGGGTAAGAGGGTGACAACTTTGATGTTGTGTTCCCGTAATTCCGACCTGAGAGCTTGACTAAAACCCAAAATGGCAAATTTGGTGGCCGAGTAGGTAGCGAAGCTAGGAGCGGCAATTTTACCCATCATGCTGGAAACATTGACGATGGTTCCATGTCCACGAATTGCCATCCGGCGGGCAATTAAGCGAGTAACCGTGTACAGGGCCATCAGATTTAAAGATATTTCTGCTTGCACTTGCGAAAATTGCGAGCGTAGAAAGGGGGTTTGATGGGCAAAACCGGCACAGTTAACGAGGATATCGATGCCGCGGCATTCTTGCCAAACTCGGATAATTGAAGTGCTAACAAGGTCATTTTCGGTTAAATCTAGGGCTAAAGGTGTGGCAATGACCCCTAGGGACTCAATTTCTTTGGCTAGTTTTTCTAATCGCTCTTGATCTCTGGCAACAATCACAATTCTGCTTAAACCTTGTCGGGCTAATTCTAAGGCGATCGCTCGTCCAATACCCCGGGATGCCCCCGTGACTAGGGCTGTTTTTCCCTGTAATTTCATGATCAAACTCCTGTTTTAAGCAACAGTACGGGAATTTATTGGTTTTGCTTCTGAAATCTTTGATTTGTGCATCTATGCCCTACATAAGTAGCGAAGCAATCGAGGGATAGATGGATAGGTTAGGGTGCATGGGATTTTTCCTCCTTCAAAGCGCACTCTTGAACCCACGGTAACAGTTGTCTTTACAAACAGCAATCTTTTTTAACACTTTTCCGCAAAATCACTCGATCGGATGAACGCTCAGGGTGATCCTCGATCGGATGGAAATAGTCCCAGGGGACTTGCAGATATAGGTAGGGTATGGTGAAAAAGTAGGGGCGAAGCATATCTCGGATAGGAAATCTACGGTTTCAGCGATAGGTTATGCCCGAATGCTTCGCCCCTACAGGACTTGCTCCTCTCTCCTAATCCCTCACCCCAATGAATAACCCCCCCGATAGTCCATTCAATTACACAGAGGCTTTTATTGCCCTAGGCACGAGTAATTTCGATCGCTCGGTACAGTTTTATCGTCAATTGTTGCAACAGGAACCAAACCCCTACCTTGCCGACGTTTATGCGGAATTTAGGCTGATTAACCTTAAATTAGGTCTTTTTTGCCCTAAAGAGTCCCACAGAGACGAATTTAGCGATTCTAGGGGCAGTGGCATGAGCATTTGTTTCGAGGTGGAGAGTCTCGAAAAAGCGATCGAGCATTGGATCGAAATCGGCTATGGTGCTAGGGGAGAAATTAGCCAGGCTTCCCACGGTCCGGAAATCTACATCTATGATCCGGATGGTAATCGTTTAATTTTCCATCAATCCACCGCTAAAACCAATCCTTTCAGGTAGGAACCTTCCGAGTGATAGATACTGGTGGGATGGTCCGCCGGTTGGCTTAAACGTGCTAAAATTCGCACTGGGCGAGCCGATTCAATGGCTGCCGCCATGACAGCCCCCTGAAAATGTTCTTCGTTAACCACTTGGGAACAGGAAAAGGTGAAAATAATACCTTGGGGGCGAATTTTCTGGAAAGCTTGGTAATTTAATCTTTTATAAGCCATAACCGCCTGATGACGGGATTGGATACTTTTGGCAAAAGCGGGGGGATCGAGAACAATCAGATCGTAATCCTCCTGACAGTCGCGCAGAAAGTTAAAAACATCGGTGCTGTAGGATTGATGGGGAACTTGACTGAGATTATTCAGGGCGATATTTTTTTCGGTAAGATCGATCGCACCGTGGGAACTATCAACGGAATCGACTAGGGCAGCCCCCGCTTGCATAGCATAGACGGAAAAGC
>NZ_JADEXI010000714.1:0-2142 GCF_015207185.1 Microcystis sp. LEGE 08355
CTTTTTCCATATCTCGCACTCTAGCATATATCGTGTAAATGCGCTAATATTTAACAGTAAAGCCGTCGTAGAACGACGGGGTTTCAGACCCAAATTTTCGATGACTGGAATTATGAGTCAACTCAGTCCCCTACAAGCCGAACAAATCAAGGAAATCGGGACTTATTTACGTCAAAAACGGGAAGAAAGCTGCCTGAGCATAGACGATATCGCCGCCCTGACGATGATTAGATTGCCAATGCTAGAAGCGTTGGAAACGGGGAATTGGCAGAAATTACCAGAATTAATTTATGTCAAGGGATTTATCAAACGCTACGGTGATGCTCTAAAAATTGATGGTAAAGCTTTAGCCGATCGCTTGTCTCCTAGTGCGGAACAATTAGCTCAAGAGGTAACTATTCCGAAAACACTGCCCACAAAAGTTACCCCTCTCCCCAAAGCTGAACCCGCTGCCCCAAAAGTGGAACTGGTGAAACCAGAAAAACCAGCCCCGGAAACTGGCTCCCAACCGGCTAAATCAACCTTTTTCGGGATGTATCTCTGGCTAGGCTTGCTGGCGGGCATATTTTGTGGTATTGGCTATCTTTTCCTCCGTCCCCCTCTCTCTAACCTCCCTGCCGTTACTCCCTCTCCTTCCCCCGTGGTTTCCCCCGCGCCGGTAGTCCCTCCCGCACCGATAGCCTCTCCTTCCCCTTCTCCTCAGTCAAAAGTTCCCCTCTCAGCCGAAGTAACTATTGAACAGGCCGCTTGGGTAAGGGTAATTGCCGATGGCCAAAAAGTCCATGAAGGCAATCTCCAACCGGGTACTAAACAAACTTGGACAGCCCAAAAGAGTTTAAATATTCGATCGGGCAATGCTGGCGGTGTTAAAATCTCTCTTAACCAAAAACCTGCCCAATTAATGGGTAAAGCTGGCCAAATTGGCGAAATCACCCTAACTGCACCTCCTCTCAGTCATCAGTAAACAGTAATCAGTAATCAGTGAACTAAAAACTCACATCTGAAAACAAGGGCCGAATCTAAGACCTAATTGGTTAAGCTAAAAGCTTTGATATGCTTAGTTTCTAACCTTCTTTTTAGGTAGGAGAATTGTCAGATTCTGTCTTTTGCCCCTTGCCTTCAGAAGCTGAAAACTGATAACTGATCACTGATAACTGATAACTGATAACTGATTAGGCTGCATCATCCCAGATGGGGGTAAGGGTTTTATAATCGTAGCGGGAAGCGTTGGGATGACAGGTGACACAGGTGGTATGACCGAGAGGAGTGGGTAAATTGACCCTAGGATGCAAAACCTTTACATAGGTGGACTGTTCAATTAAGAGGGGAACAAAAGTAGTCTGGGTAAGAGGGCGGGAAGAATAACTGAGATAATCCCAGATAAGACGCTGAGTAATGCCAACAATTGGTTTTAAACGGATACCATAGTGAGAATTAGGATTTTCTAGGATTTTTTTCCAAGTTTGACTGGGTAGGATGCTGGGAGGAATGGCAATATGGCAAGTGGCACAATTTTCTAGATAGGTTTGCTGTCCAATTTGATAACGATTCAGCACTGTATCCGAGGAAGGGGATTGGGCGATCGCTGGTTGTTGAAGTAGCGAAGCCAGTAGAATACCCCCTAGAATACTGAGGAGAAAGAGGATCAGAAAAAAAATCGATTTCACTTGACCGCTGGAAGGCATGACTGGGATGACGAGTAATTGAACACAATTTTGACACTCTCGCCATCACAATGCCAAGCTGTGTGATGGGAGATTCTTGCTTCACAGAAACCTGCTTTTTGAGACGAATCCCAAGGAGTCTTACAGTCTCTCCACAAGCTTAAACTCCTGACTGCCCATCAGTATTTGGGAGCTTCTGGTTTATGTGTGGAAACGAGGTCTATACTGATATTTTCTAGTTTCTTCCGCCGCTCGACTGAGCGTTCGACAAAAGCTCACGCCGAAGGCATCGCCGAACGTCAAAATAGCCCTAAAAGTCTTGCTTGATAGGTATTTCACGGTTTCATAAGCAAAAATTAAGTAGGTAGGCGTTAAAAATTATCAGATGCCCCCCTTATCAAGGGGGGACTAAGGGGGGATCGGCACCCCCCTTATCAAGGGGGGACTAAGGGGGGATCGGCACCCCCCTTATCAAGGG
>NZ_JADEXI010000715.1:0-2138 GCF_015207185.1 Microcystis sp. LEGE 08355
CTTTCTACTGTACTTTTAGCCTGGGCGGCAATTATATCTGAGGGGTGAAAATAGGGGGAATTCCAAAAGTCGTAGGTGGCACTCGCTGCGGCTAGATTTCCCGAAGCTTGTGGCACACTTGTACTAGGTTGACTGGCCAAGTTTTCTACGATACTGATTAACCTTTTCTTTCTTCTGGTGTCCCCTAGGTCTGCATACTGTAATTCTTGGGCTGCCCATTTCTCCATTTTTTGGCTTACCTCCACCTTGATTCCTTCTTTCAAAACTATACCTATCAATCGTTTCCCCTTTTTTTAAGTTTCTTCTCTTTTTGTTAAGAAAGATCTGACTAATGGATAGCCTTGATAAGGGGGGTGCCGATAGGCGGGGGGATCTGAAAGTTTTTAATACCTATCTACTTAGGTTACACTTCATCTTGAGGAGAAACGCTGTAACACTCCTCACTCAATGCAGGTCACTGAAAACCCAAATCTGATTACTGATCACTGATTAGTCAAGGCTTAAGAAATAGGGAAAGTTTAGCTATCTTAGGGAAAGTAGGCGCTAAAAGGGGAAGAAGAACGCATCAGCTGAGACTGAATTTCTATGACTAAACGTACCTTCGGTGTTATCGGACTAGCTGTCATGGGAGAAAATCTCGCTCTCAATGTGGAGAGTCGGGGTTTTCCCATCGCTGTTTACAATCGCACCGCCAGCAAAACTAAAGAATTTATGGAAACTCGCGCCGTCGGCAAAGATGTCAAGGCGGCCTATAGTTTAGAAGAATTCGTCCAAATTTTAGAGCGTCCCCGCAAAATTCTGGTCATGGTCAAAGCTGGCCCGCCGGTGGATGCCGTGATCGAACAATTAAAACCCCTTCTCGAAGAAGGAGATATGATTATCGATGGCGGTAACTCCCTCTATGAGGACACGGAAAGACGCACCCGCGACCTAGAATCGACCACTAAACTGGGTTTTGTCGGGATGGGAGTCAGTGGTGGCGAAGAAGGCGCTCTGCACGGTCCTTCCCTGATGCCGGGGGGTACAGAGTTCGCCTATCGGGAATTAGAGCCGATTTTAACCAAAATTGCCGCCCAAGTCGATGATGGTCCCTGTGTCACCTATGTGGGATCTGGTGGTGCGGGCCATTATGTGAAAATGGTTCACAATGGCATCGAGTACGGCGATATGCAGTTAATTGCCGAAGCCTACGATGTGCTGAAAAATGGTCTAGGACTAAGCAATCAGCAGTTACAGGAAACTTTCGCCGAGTGGAATTGCACCGATGAGCTTAATTCTTATTTAATTGAAATTACCGCCGATATCTTTAAGTATGTTGACCCGGAAACCGGTCATCATCTGGTAGATTTAATCTTGGATTCGGCAGGACAAAAGGGAACCGGACGCTGGACTGTGTTAAGTTCCTTGGAGTTGGGGGTGCCAATTCCGACCATTTATGCTGCGGTTAATGCTCGCGTGATGTCCGCTTATAAGGATGAACGGGTGGCCGCCGCTAAAGAGTTACCCGGACCCGGGGAAACCTATCCGGGGGATGCGGCACTATTTGTGGATAAGGTGCGTGATGCTCTTTACTGCTCGAAAATGTGTTCCTATGCCCAGGGTATGGCTTTAATCGCTAAAGCTTCTCAGGAGTTTAACTATAATATCAGTCTGCCGGAATCAGCCCGGATCTGGAAGGGGGGCTGTATTATTCGGGCTGGTTTCTTGGATAAAATTCGCAAAGCTTTTGCGGAAAATCCGGGGCTGCCGAATTTGTTGTTAGCACCGGAATTTAAGCAAAGTATCCTCGATCGCCAAGAGGCCTGGCGTGAGGTGTTAGTCTTGGCTAATAAGTTGGGAATTCCTGTCCCGGCTTTTAGTTCTTCTTTGGACTATTTTGATAGTTATCGTCGGGCCAATTTACCGCAAAATCTCACCCAAGCACAACGGGATTATTTTGGCGCTCATACCTACGAACGTACCGATAAACCCAGAGGTGAGTTTTTCCATACGGAATGGATGACTGAATCCTAAAGCTATCTAATATCTTCTCCCCTTTTTATTTCCCTTAAAAAGGGGAATTTTTGACGATATTTTTCTGATTAAGAGTTAATACCAAATCCGTTTTTAATAGTGTGATTAACTCTCAAGTTATGAAT
>NZ_JADEXI010000716.1:0-2129 GCF_015207185.1 Microcystis sp. LEGE 08355
CACCTAAACCAGAACTATCCATAAAGGTGACATTCTGGAAATCAACGATAATCACCTCTGAACCTCCCTGCACGGCTTCGGCAATTTCTTGGCGAAATTCGCTGGCTTGGTTGCCATCTAAAATACCCGATGGTTGAATAACTTTAATCGCAGAACTCATAAAAAAAAGGAAAAATTAAATGTTTTCTACCTGCTCACTCATAACTGCTCGCTGAAATCTGCTGACAGCAGCCAATCTTTAACTATTTTTAACATATTAGGGTCAAGAAAAGCGCAAAATTAAAAATAGGAATTTTTGAAACTGCATGGAAAGTTACGATGTCATCCTCATCGGTGCGGGGCATAATGGTTTAGTTTGTGCCGCCTATCTCCTCAAAGCTGGTTATCGCGTCCTCCTTCTGGAACAGCGTAGCGTACCAGGAGGAGCGGCTACCACAGAAGCGGTTATCCCAGATCTAGCCCCCGATTTTAAGTTTAATCTCTGTGCGATCGATCACGAATTTATCTTTTTGGGGCCGGTAATTGAGGAATTGGAGCTAAAACGCCACGGATTAGAGTATTTATTCTTCGATCCTACCGTTTTCTGTCCCCATCCCTCTGGCCAATATTTTCTTTCCTATCGCTCTCTGGAAAAAACTCACGCCGCAATTGCCCAGTTTTGTCCGCGAGATGCCGATCGCTACCTTCAGTTTATCGACTATTGGGCGCAGTTGATGAATGCGATCGGTCCTTGGTTTAACGCTCCCCCCCAAGATTTGCTCAGAATCGCCCGCAATTATAACTCTAGTGCCTTAGCTAGTGTCTGGAAAGCGATCGGC
This sequence comes from Microcystis sp. LEGE 08355, assembly GCF_015207185.1. NCBI lineage: Bacteria > Bacillati > Cyanobacteriota > Cyanophyceae > Chroococcales > Microcystaceae > Microcystis > Microcystis sp. LEGE 08355. The sequence continues at coordinate 819 of NZ_JADEXI010000716.1, forward strand.
TCAAAAAAGAAACTGCTCGACTTCATCCGCACGATGATTACTTCTCCCGAAGATGTCCTTAATGAGTGGTTTGAGAGCGAATTTGTCAAAGCACCCCTGGCTCGTCTAGCGGCAGAAATTGGCGCTCCTCCCTCCCAAAAAGGGATTACCTCCGGGATGATGATGATGGCGATGCGTCATTCCCCCGGTGTGGCTCGCCCTCGTGGTGGTACAGGCGCACTAACCGAGGCTCTGGTGAAATGTGTTGTCAGTCTCGGTGGGGTGATTTTAACCGAGCAGAAAGTTAAACAGATTCTAATTGAGGAAGGACAAGCGATCGGGGTTAGGGTGGACTCTGGGCAGGAATATCTGGCAAAAGCGGGTGTTATCTCTAATATTGACGCTAGACGAGTCTTTTTACAGTTAGTCGCCCCCGCCGATGTGGATGCCGCCGATCCAGAATTGCGAGAAAGGGTAGAACGGCGAATTGTCAATAACAATGAAACAATTCTTAAAATTGATTGCGCCCTCGCCGAAGCACCAAGGTTCGAGGCTTACGATCACAAAGAGGAGTATTTACAGGGAACGATTCTCATCGCCGATTCCGTGCGTCACGTTGAACAGGCCCACGCTTTAACGATTTTGGGGCAGATTCCCGACGAAAATCCCTCGATGTACCTAGATGTCCCCACTATTCTCGATCCCTCTATGGCCCCCCAGGGCAAGCATACCCTCTGGATCGAATTTTTTGCCCCCCATCAGATTGCCGGGGCCGAGGGAACGGGATTAAACGGGACAGGATGGACGGAAGAATTAAAAAATCGCGTGGCCGATCGAGTTCTTGATAAACTGGCCGATTATGCCCCGAATCTCAAATCCGCCATTATTGCCCGTCGGGTGGAAAGTCCGGCCGAATTAGCTAATCGTTTGGGTTCCTATAAAGGTAATTACTATCATCTTGATATGACCTTAGATCAGATGATTTTCCTGCGTCCTTTGCCAGAAATAGCTAACTACAAAACCCCAATTAAAAACCTTTATTTAACTGGGGCAGGCACTCACCCCGGCGGCTCAATTTCGGGGATGCCGGGGCGCAATTGCGCTCAGGTTTTCCTGCGGGATCGAAGCACTTTTCTGCAACGATTATTCAACTAAGTAGGGTTGGCTGAATAAATCTAAAAACCTTGTTGGATAAGACTTTTAGACTTTTTTGATCTCAAAAAGTGCCAGCCGAGAGTGAGCGGGGCGAAAATTCCGGGACTTTTTCCCTGAAAATTAGGTAATTGACCGTCTGAAAATGGGTAAAACCCTACACCCCACACCCCACCTGCC
>NZ_JADEXI010000717.1:0-2117 GCF_015207185.1 Microcystis sp. LEGE 08355
ATTTATTATCGATCATGGCTGAAAGTTATTTACTCAACAAACTGCAATCTGTAGAACAGACCTACACAGAATTAACCCGTCGTCTAGCGGATCCCGATGTCACCAGTAATCCGGGTGAATTGCATCGTCTGGCCAAATCCCGCGCTTCCCTAGAGGAAACGGTCAACACCTACGAAATTTGGCAAAAAAGTCAAGAGGATTTAATCGGTGCGAAACAAATCTTCAAAGAATCCGCCAGCGATCCCGAATTACGCGAAATGGCCGCCCTAGAAGTGGCAGAATTAGAGGCAAAAATCGCCACTTTAGAAGACCAATTAACCATTCTGCTGCTGCCCCGAGATCCCCTCGATGAAAAGAATATCATGCTGGAAATTCGCGCCGGGACTGGAGGTGATGAGGCCAGTATTTGGGCGGGGGATTTAGTGCGTTTGTACTCAAAATATGCCGAAACTCAAAACTGGAAAGTTAGCCTTTTGAGTGAATCTCCGGCGGATATGGGCGGATTTAAAGAGGCAATTTTAGAGATTAAAGGCGATAACGTCTATAGTAAGCTGAAATTTGAGGCGGGAGTCCATCGGGTGCAGCGGGTTCCTCTGACGGAAGCGAGTGGTCGCGTCCACACTTCCACCGCTACCGTGGCGATTATGCCAGAAGTGGACGATGTGGAAGTGCATATCGATCCCAAGGATATTGAGTTAACCACGGCTAGATCCGGGGGTGCAGGCGGTCAAAATGTCAATAAAGTGGAAACTGCCGTCGATTTAATCCATAAACCCACGGGAATCCGGGTTTTCTGCACCGAAGAGCGATCGCAATTGCAAAACCGGGAACGAGCTATGCAGATTCTCCGGGCGAAACTGTACGATATGAAGTTACAGGAACAACAGGAAGCGGTCAGTTCCATGCGGCGCTCTCAGGTGGGAACCGGTTCCCGTTCGGAAAAAATTCGCACCTATAACTATAAGGATAATCGTCTCACCGATCATCGCTTAAATCAGAATTTTTCCCTCGATCGCATTTTAGACGGCGATATCGAAGATGTGATTCAATCCTGTATCGCCAAGGATCAACAGGGAAAACTGGCAGAATTAGCCGCTGCCCAAGAGACAGCCTAATCAGAACACAGGAGACTCCGAGACTCCTGGATTATTTTTATTTATGCTCCCCACTCTCCTCTGGCCAACCCGCAACGGTCAAACCCTTTGCTACTTTTTGGCTTTTTACTTGCTATAATCGATCGTCGAATTTGAGTAGGAGACGGGAGAAAATGGCCGATTGGCAGGAAATAGAGGGGGGGATCACCGCCCCAAAAGGATTTAAATCCGCAGGGATGGCCGCGGGGCTAAAACCGTCCGGTTTGCCCGATTTAGCCCTCATTGTCTCGGAAACAGAAGCGATCGCCGCAGGAGTCTTTACCACCAGTCAAGTGCGGGCCGCTTGCGTCGATTATTGCCGTCAACGCCTCCAAACCAAAGCCAGCGCCAGGGCGATTTTGTGTAATGCTGGCCAAGCAAACGCCGCCACAGGGGAAGCTGGATGGCAAGACGCTCTCGACAGTGCCGCCGCCTTGAGCCAAGTTTTAGGGATTCCCGCCGATGCAATTTTGCTGGCTTCTACGGGAGTCATCGGGCAACGGATTCGCATGGATGCGTTAACCGCCGCTTTACCGACCTTAGCGGGTTTATTGTCGGAAAATGGTGGCGAAAGCACGGCCCGGGCGATTATGACCACGGATCTAGTCCCCAAATCGATCGCCTTGCAAACCACTATTGATGGTCGTCCGGTCACAATTGGGGGAATTGCCAAAGGATCGGGGATGATTCACCCGAATATGGCGACGATGCTCTCCTTTATTACCTGTGATGCCGCAGTATCGACGGTTCTCTGGCAAAGTATGTTAAGTCGGGCGGCTAATAAAAGTTTTAATCAGATTACGGTGGATGGGGATACCAGTACCAATGACAGTCTGATCGCCTTGGCTAACGGTCAATCGCGCACCACGGCGATCACAGAAATGGGCCGGGATGCCCAAAAGTTAGAGGCCATGTTAACGGAAGTTTGTCAATACTTGGCCAAAGCGATCGCCCGGGATGGGGAAGGGGCCACCTGTTTAATAG
>NZ_JADEXI010000718.1:0-2117 GCF_015207185.1 Microcystis sp. LEGE 08355
CCCCACACCCTGCCACCACCGAAAAGCTTTTTCAGCAAACCCTACTTAGTTTCTAGCCTTCTTTTTCGGTAGGAGAATCGCCGAATCCTTTCTTGGAGCCTTTTGCCTTTTGCCTGTTGCCTGTTGCCTTCAGAAGCTGATTACTGATTACTGATTACTGAAAGTCGTTAAGAAGCTTGACTGCGTAAGACCTTTAGGGTATTCAGGAGCTTGCTTTCTTCTTTTTCCTCAAAAATAGTTAAATCTTTCGGTTTACAACGTTTTATATCCAATTTAATCCCCTGCGCTCCTTCTGTTTTCAAATCTTCTTCGTAACCAGCTTGAGCGACTTCAGCCTCGTCTTTAGCGAGAAAAGGACCGAAATAATAAGTACATCTGGGATAGTCGGTTTTAATCTCGACCCAGTAGGCTAATCCGAACCTTTCCAGTAAGCTAATCAAAAATTCTTTCATCTCGTTCCCCATCTAAATCTACTCTGGTGGTTTTGTTACGTTCGTTTACATTTCGCAAACTTCCTTCCTATTTTATTTATACTTTCTCCTTTTGGCTATTGGGAGTGTCGAAAAATACAGATTTTCAGTCGGGGGAATTTTGCCAGCGTTGACGGTAAACCTCGTAAAGAGCCATAGCCGCCGCCACCGAAGCATTGAGACTGGGGGTTTTGCCTGCCAAAGGGATAGATACCAACTCATCGCAGGACTTTTGGGTTAGCAGACTCAAACCCTCTCCCTCCGAACCTACCACCAATCCTATCGCACCCGTTAAATTGATTGTGTGTAAAGATTTACCAGTTTTTGCCGCCGTGCCGTAGAGCCAAAAACCGGCCGCTTTTAATTCCTCTAAAGCACGATTGAGATTAACCACCCTGGCCACAGGTAAATATTCCAGGGCCCCCGCCGCCACTTTCATCACCGTCGATGTCACCCCGGCGGCGCGACGTTGGGGAATAACTACCCCCTGACAACCCATAGCTTCAGCGGTGCGAATAATTGCCCCAAGGTTATGGGGATCCGTAATCCCTTCAGCGATGACGATGACGGGGTGGCGACTTTTGCCCTTAGCTTTTTCGATCAGATCGGCTAATTCGATATAATCATAGGGGGACATCTGGGCGGCGATTCCCTGATGATTGGCCTTATTGGTAATCTGATCGAGACGCAGATCGTCCACCTCATCAATTACCGTACCGTTGGCTTTGGCTTTTTCCAAGAGGGTATGATAACGGGGATCGTAACGGAGTCGATTGACCACCCAAATCCGATTTAGTTGGCGCTCCTCCTCCATGGCTGTTAAAACCACCCGGCGACCGTAGAGCAGATCATCAGCTTCTTGGTTTTCTGGAGTTACTGCCGGGGATTTAGCCAGAATTGGCCCAGTTTTTGACCGCAAGGGCCGGCGAGAATTACGATTATCGGACTTGTCACGAAATGGTCGATCGCTCATGATTGCATGGATTAATAAAAGGGGGTCGGGAATAATACCTGAGGGCTATAATTCTAGTTTTTCTAATAGTTGATGTAATCTTGAGGGGTCTTGCAGATAAAGATAGCCGAACAGGGTTTCTAAACTGCTGGCCTGCTGATAGACTTGGGCTGTCAGACGACGGCGTTTTCCCGTGACCGCATTGCGTCCCCGGCGCAGAATTTCTTTTTCTTGGTCTGTCAGATAGGGCTGCAGTTGTGCTAAATCTAAAGCCTGTTGTTCGGCCCTGACTTTGCCCACCACCTGAGCGTGATAGTCTCCCAGACGCTGGGGCGGCAGTAAATAATAGGTGCGGATGTATAATTCATAAACAGCATCCCCCAGATAGGCCAGGGAAGCGGGCGATAATCGGTCAAGACCCTCTAGGATTGGTGAACCCTCGCCATTGACCTGTAAGCGAATTTTTTCGAGAGGAGATTCCACGATTTACGCTTTTTCTAGATATTTGATCGCCGCTTCTAGGGTGGGTTGCAGGGAAAAAAACTTCTCCAATCGCACCAGTTTTACGGTTTGAGTTACCCGGGGATTGGTAACAATTTGTAAACTGCCCCCTTCGGTTTTGGCCTTTTTCACCAATTTTACTAAAGCCCCTAAACCGGAGCTATCGATAAAATCAATCTGAGCGAGGCTAATAA
>NZ_JADEXI010000719.1:0-2111 GCF_015207185.1 Microcystis sp. LEGE 08355
CCTCTCACCTTTGTAACCCCTAAATCAGGTTTTTATGTCAAGCTATTTTGAAAGCCTTGCTAGAAACCAGTTTTATGGATAAGTATAATTACTCACTTGCATAAATGAGATGCTCCCGGGTGGGGCTGTTGCTTGACCCAAGCTACAGATCGCACTGGTATCAAAGGTGATTGAACCAATCACTTTTAAACCCAAACCAAAGACAAGACATTTTTCTCAAGGAGTTTTATTATGGCATTCGGTGACAAAAGCCAATGGGATTATCTAGCAATGGCTTTGATAAAGGCATATCCTGCGTTGCAGAATGCGTCTGCTGCGTCTACTCCGCAGGATCGTGGGAAAACGTATTTCCAGTTTGCTGGACAGCCTTTGCAGGCCGATTGGACATCAGGAACAGACTATCCCGCTTGGACACGCGCAAATACCGTCCCTGGTGATTTAGACGGCTTTTATCGAGAAACAACGAGTCTGGTGGCACGTTCATATTCTACCTATATTAGTTCCATTGCCCCTACCGGTTTTCAGACAAACCCGCAATATCAGGGATATCAAACTAATCTTTCTGCCCTGGAGAGTGACTACGCCACGCTGGCTGGCCAGGCAATGGATGCCTTCGTTCAGTGGAAAAGCCGATACCCAGAGATTGCTGGAACTACTACCTATTTTCAATGGCTTACCACTGAGGGGACGGAGGGTCCTAGTTGGAATGCAAAACTTCAAAATAACCAGGAACAACAAAACAACGTCAAGAAAACAATCGCCGACTTTGTGAAAGCCGTTGATACGGATCTTGGTAGTGCACAACAAGCTGTAACTGAACCTGCCAATATGGAAAGCTTCACCATTGGTGGAGTAACCCAGACGGAATTGTTGACCACCATTGAGGATCTTTCCACTACATTGACCAAATGGACATCCAAGTCAGAGGGAGCGTATGAGCTTGATATTACCATCGACCAGGAAACCCTAGAAACTGGGGAGTGGCAGGAGTCAATCCAGTCGAGTGTGAAGCAAAACTGTTGTTCAATTTCATCGTCGGTGACGATTGACTGGAAGCGCGTGATTCAAGATACAAAATATAAGCTACAGGTGCAGGCTATCGGTGCAAACAATTTCCTGATCAGTCGGGGGAAGTGGTACAATGCAGACTGGCTAATGGCATCAAAGGTCGAGTTTCCTCAAGGTAGCCGATTTACAATGAAAGACTTCTTCGGTGAAGAAGGCACATTGCACATGGTGCCGGTATCAGTATTTGTGATTTACAAGCCAAAGGTGACACTTACTATCAGCACAGAGACATACACTGAAACGGTGAAGAGTTACTACGATGCCTCGGCAAGCGTCTCGATTTTTGGACTAAATTTCTCGCTGGCGGGTGGTGAAGAGAAGTTTGTCCAAGACGGACCAAATGACACCAAGATCATTACATTTGACTCCTTCAGCGACCCGACCGCAACCCCGTTAGTCTTTGGAATGTCTTCCCAAGCTTTCTATCCGCCACCAGCGCCAGCAAGCTAGTGTGATCGCCATCGCCGTAGTGCGATCACATCGCCTGTAGGTTGGGTTGACGCAAGGAAACCCAACTTCCATATTCATCGAAAATTTTGGGTCTGAAACCCCGTCGTTCTACGACGGCTTTGCTGTTAAATATTAGCGCATTTACGAAATATATGCTAAAATGTGAGGTATGGAAAAGCTATCGCTACCGATTTTACCCAACACCAGAACAAGAGTCGCTATTGCGGCGCACTTTGGGCTGTGTAAGATTAGTTTACAATAAAGCTCTCCATCTCAGAACACAAGCTTGGTACGAAAGACAAGAAAGAGTAGGATATACTGAAACTTCTTCAATGCTAACCGATTGGAAAAAGCAAGAAGAATTAAACTTTCTCAATGAAGTAAGCTGTGTACCCTTACAACAAGGGTTAAGACATTTACAAACAGCTTTTACTAACTTCTTTGCTGGTCGTACTAAGTATCCTAACTTTAAGAAAAAACATCAAGGAGGAAGTGCCGAATTTACCAAATCTGCTTTTAAGTTCAAAGACAAACAAATCTATTTAGCTAAATGCACAGAACCCTTACCTATTCGATGGTCAAGACAAATCCCA
>NZ_JADEXI010000720.1:0-2102 GCF_015207185.1 Microcystis sp. LEGE 08355
TTCATGCGCTTCGGCAATCCAATTGTTAATCTGTTCTTCCACCTGTTGCAATTCAGAGCTAGTCAGGGAACGAGGACAGTTAAAATCAAAACGGAGGCGCTCAAAACTAACGAGGGAACCCGCTTGGGAAATCCCCCCATCGACAAGCTTTTTCAAGGCCGATTGTAGCAGATGGGTGGCGGTATGATTAGCTTGGGCGCGACGACGACAGGAACGGTCAATCTGTGCATTAATTGTATCGCCGGTGGTGACAATTCCCCGCTCAATCCGACCAAAATGGATAAAAATCCCCGATTCTTTCTGCACATCCTCAACGCGGATAAGCAGATTATCGCCGGTTAAATAACCCTTGTCACCGATTTGTCCACCCGATTCGGCATAAAAAGGGGTTTTATCGAGAACTACCTGCACCTCAGTGCCTGCTGCGGCCGATTCCACCGTTTTACCAGCGACTAAAACCGCCGTTACTGTTGCGGTTGCTTGTAAATCCGTATAACCGAGAAATTCCGTCGGGTGAATATGTTCCGCCAGCTTATCTAAACTACCCTGTACCGTCAAATCTATGGTTTCGTGGGCGGCTTTTGATCTTTGCTGCTGTTTTTTCATTTCCTGCTCGAAACCCGCCGTATCGACGCTTAAACCCTGCTCCTCAGCGATTTCTTGAGTGAGTTCGAGGGGGAAGCCATAGGTATCATAAAGGGTAAAGGCATCGACTCCCGAAATCTGGCTTTTTTCTTTTTCTAGAATCGATTCGAGCAGTTTCTCGCCTCTTTCTAGGGTTTCTAAAAATCTCGCTTCTTCTCGCTCTAATTCTGCCTTGATCACCGTTTCCCGTTCCCGAACATTGCCATAGACGGACTCGGAAAGAGCGATCGCAATTTCCGCCACTTTGGTGATAAATTGACCTTCAATACCGATTAAACGCCCGTGCCGTACTACTCTCCGAATCAGACGACGCAGGACGTAACCTCTGTCAGTATTCGATGCTGAGATACCATCCGCTATCATATGTACTACCGAGCGCACATGATCACCGATGACTTTTAGGGAAACTTTCGTTTTTTCGTCCGCTTTCTGGTAGTCTATGGCTGCTAACCGGGCTGCTTCGGCGACAATCGGGAAAATTAGGTCAGTTTCGTAGTTATTGGCGACTTTTTGCAGGATTTGCGCCATCCGTTCCAAACCCATCCCCGTATCGATATTTTTATTCGCTAGGGGTGTTAGATTGCCGTCCGCGTCGCGGTTATACTGCATGAAGACGAGGTTATAAAACTCGATAAAACGGCTATCATCCTCTAAATCGATGGTTTTATCCCCTAATTCCGGGTGAAAATCGTAGTAAATTTCCGAACAGGGACCACAGGGACCCGTGGGACCCGATACCCAAAAGTTATCTGCTTCGCCCATTTTTTGGATACGATGGGCAGGAATACCGATTTTATCGCGCCAGATAGCGAAAGCTTCCTCATCCTCTTTAAAGACACTAACGACTAATCTTTCGGGGGGAAGGTTAAAAACTTCTGTGGACAATTCCCAGGCCCAGGCGATCGCTTGTTCTTTAAAATAATCACCAAAGCTAAAATTGCCCAACATCTCAAAAAAAGTATGATGTCTAGCAGTCCGGCCGACATTTTCGATGTCGTTGGTGCGAATACATTTTTGGGAAGTGGTAGCGCGGGGAAATTCCGGGGTCTTTTGCCCTAAGAAAATCGGTTTAAAAGGGAGCATTCCCGCAATAGTCAGCAAAACGGTGGGGTCTTCTGGGACTAGGGAGGCACTAGGGAGAATTTTATGGTTTCTGGCCGCAAAAAAGTCTAAAAATCGCTGGCGAATCTCGCTTCCGCTTAGGTGGTTACTCATAGAAGATGTCAGTTAGTCAGAAAAATGCCTATTTTATCCATTGTGGCATTTTTACGTTTTAACTCTCCACCTTTACCCTCGCGCCGCTTGTCGGACTTGTTCTAAGTCTAAATCCAAAGCTTGAGCGATTTGTTCCACACTTAAACCCAAAGCCAGCAAACGGGGAATAGATTCTAGTTTTCCTTCCTGTCGTCCTTCCTGTCGTCCCTCCTGTTTAGTTGCTTCCTTCCATTCCTGATAGG
>NZ_JADEXI010000721.1:0-2086 GCF_015207185.1 Microcystis sp. LEGE 08355
ATTTATGGTAGTCCCTACGTTTTCCAGTGGTTTCGTCAACAAAGCGGAGAAATTCCCCATCTTTTCAGCTATGGACAACAACCAAGCGCCCAAAAAATCGCCCTAGAAACTGTTTTTGATTGGCCCACTAGCGGCGAAAATCAGACCGATACTTTCGTTTAAGGGCAAAAATTGCCTAGTAACCATTGGGCAATGCGATCGGAGGCACCGGCCGATCCCATTCTCTGACGACCATTAACGGCGATTTCTTGCCACTGTGGGGGATTTTGTAATAAATATTCTAACTTGTCTGCCACTGACTCGGCACTATCGCCTAAGAGAATTGAACAGCCTAATAAACGCTGTTGCAGTTTGGCAAAATGGGGAGTAAACTGTGGTCCAGATCCCGCAATTGTGATCGCCGGTTTACCCAAACCGACGAACTGTTCCGTGGCAGTTCCCGCCATGGCGATCGCTAGATGGCAACGGCCTAAATATTCGGCGTAATCCCTTTGAGAAATAGTTATAAATACTTCTTGACAAATAAACTTATTTGTGCTATGTTCTCGCCAACCCCGGTCAATTAAAGCAGCCGTAAAAGATTCTAGGGGGAGAGGAGGAGCGATCGCCGCCAAAAATTCCAGCTTGTAAGCGGGAAAACGGCCGATCATGGCGGCCACAGCTGCGAGAATTTGCTGCCAATTGTGGAGAGATTCGGGAAAGCGCGAACCGGGTAGCAGCAGAATAGTTAGGCAATCTTGGGGAAAATCGCCCGTTATCGAGGGTAAAAGGTCATCCATCATCGGATTACCCCCATCGACAACGGCAATTGACCACTGTTGTAAAATTTTGCTAGTTAAACTATCCCGGGGAAAAACCCCCCGACAGCGAGGACGGGCCATTAACCAGCGTTCCCAGGGATAATAGTAGGAACCCCAGAGGCGATCGATCATCGAGCTACTATCTAACCATCCCTGCTCATCCCGGAGATAGTATTCTGATTTAGCCGTTCCCACAAAAGCATAATCTGTCTCGCTCAACCAAGCAAGGGCCAGGGGTAAGATATCTCCGACTGCGACAATTTTTCCCCCTTCTTGGCCCCAATTTCTGACCAGACGGTATTGACGGGAGGTTAATCCCAATAATCCCTCCCGCAGATCTCGCCATAATTGTTTGACATCCCTGGTGATAAAACCCCCAGAGGGCATTTTTTGACCTCGATCGAGAAGGGGAATCCCCAGACGAGTATAAGCATAACCGTTACCCACTAGGGGTAAAGCAGTAATATCCGGACAGAGGGGAGATGATTGCAGTCTTTTAATAATCCGGATCGCGATCTCATCTTCACCGTGGCCATTACTCAAAAATAATAATTTCACTTTTTTTCTTAACTTCTGGCTTAAAGTCCTAAACTTCGGTTGTTTTATTGCCTTCGACCCTAGACAATGCTGATGGTTAGGGAACCATCAATTTTATAAAAGCAGTTAACCAACTCCCATTTAGTCTAATCTACCGGAAGGTTTCGCCGATCGCTTATCTCTGCCCTGATGGCGACCATTTGACCAAAGGTAAGACTAAAAGATAAGAGATGAGTTTAACTGCTTCTATTTTTCTCGATCAAAAGACCAGATTGAGTCTCCCAGAGCCAAGAAGGTCAGAAAGCTGCTCTGATCGCTATATTAAAATCAGTGGTTAATTGGCCTCCTAAGTAGGGAGGCACAATTATTTGTAGGATGGGTTAGCGGTAGCGTAAACCATGCGGGCGTTGGGTTTCATGCTTCAAACCAACCTACGTTCATCTTATATTTAATTCCACCCACCTACTTAGCGGAAAAAATGATTATCGACTTGCCTGATCGAGAAGCTACTGTCAATTTAGGGGAAAAACTGGGGCAAACCTTGGCCCCTGGCAGTGTAATTTTATTAAAAGGTGATTTGGGAGCGGGAAAAACCACCTTAGTACAGGGAATTGGCTTAGGATTGGGCATTCAAGAGCCTATAGCTAGTCCTACCTTCACCCTCGTTAACGAGTATAGCGAAGGCCGCCTTCCTTTGTATCATTTGGATTTGTACCGTTTGCAGGGTCAAGATATCGAGGCGCTGTACC
>NZ_JADEXI010000722.1:0-2079 GCF_015207185.1 Microcystis sp. LEGE 08355
CCCCTAAAACCCCAAAAAAAACTATGGATTTAATTTTATGTCATCAAACGGCGGATTTTGACGCTTTGGGGGCAGCGGTGGGTTTATCGTTGCTGAAAGCGGGTAGTCGCATTGTGTTAACGGGAGGCGCGCACCCAACGGTGAGGGAATTTTTGGCCCTGCATCGGGATGAATTCGCTTTAATTGAACTGCGTAGTGTCAATCCAGCCAGTATTCGCTCTTTAATTATCGTTGATAATCAGTGGCGGGATCGTCTGGGAAAAGCCTCCCAGTGGCTCGATTTAGGGCATTTACAGGCGATCGAATTGTATGATCATCATTTGGATAGTGAAAGTGATATCCATGCCTCTAGCGTCCATTTAGAAGCGGTGGGAGCCACCACGACTTTAATTGTCGAAGCTTTACAAAAAGCCCAGATTAAACCAAACTCGATGGCAGCAACGGTAATGGCACTCGGTATTCACGTTGACACCGGTTCCCTGACTTTTGCCGGTAGTACCCCCAGGGATGCCTATGCTTTGGCTTGGTTAATGACCTGTGCTGCTAACATTAAAACGATCGCCCAATACTGTCAACCGAGTTTTTCCCCGCGCTTACAGGAGTTATTTAGCCTTGCTTGGGAAAATCTAGAGATTAAAACGATTTATGACCGTAAAATCGCCCACGTTCTTCTCCATACTGCCGATTTTATCCCCGGTTTGTCTAGTGTGGCCGAGCGCCTACTGGAATTATCCGAGAGTGATGCGTTACTTTTTGGCCATAGTTATAGTAAAGACGAGGAAGATAAATCCCGACAGCGTTTAACTGTGATTGGCCGCTCTAGAATCGATGGGGTGAATCTATATCAGCTTTTTTCCCCCTATAACGGTGGTGGTCATGCTCAGGCCGCTTCGGTGAGTTTTCGCGATGTTCAGCCAGTTCAACAGTTAAACCAACTGCTGGGGGACTTAATTGCTCAAATTCCTCCTTCTCCCACTGCTAGGGATTTAATGTCTTCCCCAGTGCGAACAATTCGTCCCGATACTTCCATATCTCAAGCCGAGCGCATCCTTTTTCGTTACGGCCATTCGGGGTTATCGGTGGTAGATGAGCAGGATCGCTTAGTTGGAGTGATTTCTCGTCGTGACCTCGATTTAGCTCTCCATCACGGCTTTTCTCGCTCTCCCGTGAAGGGATACATGACTTGTAATCCGAAAACTATTACCCCGGACACTTCTCTTCAGGAAATCGAGTCGCTGATGGTAACGTATGATTTAGGGCGTTTACCTGTACTAGAAAATGGGCAGTTAGTCGGTATCGTCACTCGTACAGATGTATTAAGACAGATTCATCAAAATGAGCGGGTGCGTTTTGAAGGGGTTGCTTTGGTTTCCTGTCTTTTACCAGCGATTAAAGAGCGTTTAGAGCCGATTTTATGGTCATTTCTGCAAGCTGCCGCCGCTGCCGCTCAAAAACGCGGTTGGCATCTCTATCTGGTTGGGGGTGCGGTGCGGGATTTATTGTTAGCCACAGAAAGGGATACTTTATTGTTACAGGATATCGATTTAGTGGTGGATGGCTGCCATCGCGCCGCCGGTGTGGGTGCGGGGGTAGAATTGGCTAATTGTTTACAGGAAATTTATCCGGAGGCCCGGTTATCGATTCACGGGGAATTTCAGACGGCGGCTTTGTTATGGCACAAAGATGAGCGTTTTGGCTCGTTATGGGTGGATATCGCCACGGCACGCACGGAATTCTATCCCTATCCTGCCAGTAATCCCCAAGTGGAGGCTAGTTCGATTCGACAGGATTTGTATAGAAGGGATTTTACGATTAATGCTCTGGCAATTCGCCTAACTTCGCCGAAAGAGGGGGAATTACTCGACTTTTTTGGCGGTATGTTGGATTTACGCGCCCAAAACATCCGGGTTTTACACGCTAATAGTTTTATTGAGGATCCGACGCGCATCTATCGAGCGGTGCGTTTTGCCACTCGCTTAAGATTTGTTATTGAACCCTTGACAGAAAACTATATTAGGTATGCGATCGAAAGTGGGGTTTATGATCGCTCACGGCAACAAAATCAGAATGCACCCGCTT
>NZ_JADEXI010000723.1:0-2064 GCF_015207185.1 Microcystis sp. LEGE 08355
GGTGTGGGGTGATGGGGAAATGGGGAAATAGGGAGAATCAATAAAGGTAGTCTATTGACAACTGATAACTGATAACTGATAACTGATAACTGATGAGGGTGTTCTAGAAAACTTGACAAGGGAACGGATTATAGGGAAACTCAGCTTGTTAGTCAAGGTACTAGCGCAAATCTCAATTTCTTTTTTACTTTTTACTTTATTACTTGATCTTATGCGTTGGCAAGCTCGGCAAAAATCTTCCTTTTCCTTCCTTCCCCTATACGGATTTTTGGCATTTATCGTCGTTTGTCTGATTATTTGGGCAAGTTCTCTCTATCCTCGTTCTAATGCTCTGGTGGGGGGTGATTCTCTCCCCGCACCTTTTAGGGAGTTTCAACCGGAATGCGCGGATTATGTCCTAGAAAATAGTTCTTTTAAGGATATATCGACAATTTTTGATTGTAAAACCTATAAAAACCTCTCCGATCGCGTGATTCTACCCTTATCTCTCCAAAAAAACGATATTAGTCTCGATAATTGGTCAAATAACTCGGCAACAGCGATCGAATTAGCACCCTGGCCAGAAATTTATCCCCGCGCTCAAGGGACAAAAGTACCGATTTTAATGTATCACGACATTTTACCCAAAAAAGAGGTATTTTTTGACGTTACTCCCGACGAATTAGAGGCACATTTTCAATTTTTGCAGGAAATCGGGGCAACTCCTATCAGTATCGATTGGTTAATTTCCCATCTGCGGACAGGGATCCCCCTTCCCGATAAACCGGTTTTATTGACTTTTGATGATGGTTATGGGGGACATTACCAGTATGTCTATCCTTTATTGAGAAAATATAACTATCCTGCTGTTTTCTCGATTTATATCAATAAAATGACTCAAAAAACTGGCAGAACCAGTGTCACTTGGCAACAACTCCAGGAAATGGCCGCCGATCCTCTAGTACAGATTGTCTCCCATAGTGTTAGTCATCCCCGGGATTTAAGATTATTGTCCGATGCAGATTTGGAGCAAGAAGTCAAGCAATCGAAACAAATCTTAGAAAAAGAATTGGGCATTCCGATTAATTATTTCACCTATCCGGAAGGGAAGGCGGACGATCGAGTGAAGGAATTCGTCAAAAAAGCGGGTTATCGGGCGGCTTTATCGATGAATGACCTCGATGAGCATTTTGCGGGACAATCCCCCGATTTACTCACGATTGGACGCTTTGGGCAATCACGCACGCGAGAAGTTGTACCGCAAGCTTGGGGGGGTGATCCCTTACCCCGTAGGGATGGCGGTTTTAACTTTGCCACCACCATCCAAAAACGGGAAGTGGAATTTCCAACCAATACACTTGTATTAATTAGTGGCGGGATTCCCAAAACCATCCACGCTGATAGTCGTTATCAAGTGGAGGAAATTATCGCCAGTACAGAAGCGATCGCAGCCGTGGATGGCGGTTTTTTCTCTCTCAAGGAATTGGACTCAAATCAGATGATCGGTCCGGTTTTAAGCCAAAATGGCGGCTTTATCCCGGGATATGAGGGAGAAATCGACAAGTTAGAGGGTCGTCCTTTAGTAATCATTACCGATCAATGGGTGCGTTATCTTCCCTTTGATCCTGCCCGTCATAATACCCTAGAAGGAATCGCAGCGGAGGCTGGAGATGATCTCAAGGTTACGGATGCTTTTGTCGCGGCCGCTTGGTTAGTCAAAGATGGACAACCACAACCGCGGGAATCCTTTGGTACACTTTACGGTTTTGATGCCCTGCGTCACCGGGCTTTTTGGGGGATTAATCAGGCAGGACAGCCAGTTATCGGGGTTTCCAGAGAGCCGATCGATTCGATGGCTTTGGGAGAATTATTAGTACAGGCAGGTTTTCGGGACGCAGTGATGTTAGACTCAGGAGCCAGCACCTCCCTCGCTTATCAAGGTCAATCGCAAGTGCATTATACTCCCCGTCCCGTTCCCCACGTTGTCGCTTTATTTCCCCCCACAGAAACCTATATTGTTCCCATTAGTCATGTGGGGATTCCCTGCGTAATTTTCGCCGATTCCTGTCCTGCGGGGAGTTAGGT
>NZ_JADEXI010000724.1:0-2059 GCF_015207185.1 Microcystis sp. LEGE 08355
TCGGCACTAACAGAAGTCTCGATATTTTAGTCGGTGAACAATTACCGAGAATATGTTAATTAGACAGGAGACAGTTTTAAAGGAAAAAGTGAAAACTAAAAAAACAGATAGTTGGGGTTTTGGGGTTTTAGTTGAAATTTCCCTGATAACTGATAACTGATGACTGATAACTGATAACTGATAACTGATAACTGATAACTGATAACTGAAAATGCACGAACTAGGAATCACCCAAAATATTATTGAACTTGCTTTAGAGCATTCCCGAGGAATGAAAGTTAGGCGCGTGGTGTTAGAGATTGGTAAACTAACGGCAATTATGCCAGAATCGATCGCTTTTTGTTTTGATACCTGTTGTCAAGGTACTAATATAGAGGGGGCAATGTTAGAGATTCTGGAAATTTCTGGTTTAGGACAGTGCCAAGATTGCGGAAATAAGCTAGAACTAGAATATCCCTACGGAATCTGCGATCGATGTGGTAGTCGCAATATAGTCATTTTACAGGGTCAAGAATTAAATCTCAAATCCTTGGAGACAGAATCCTTATGTGTGTAACCTGTGGTTGTTCTGATAACTCGGAAGTAACGGTAACTAATCCGCAAACGGGAACCCATGAACATATTTTAGCCGATGGTACTGTTATTAGTCATAGCCATCACGCTCACGCTCACGCTCACGAGCATGAGCATCCCCATCATCCTGCGGAAATTCACGCTCAAATTCATGGTAATATTCTCCAAGTTGAGCAAAACCTGCTGGCAAAAAATAATCTGTTAGCGGCACAAAATCGCGGTTGGTTGAAGGGAAGAAAAACTGTTGCTCTTAATCTAGTTTCTTCCCCCGGTTCGGGAAAAACTACCCTGTTAACTCGCACAATTGCCGATTTAAAAACTGCTATTCCTATCAGTGTCATTGAGGGAGATCAAGCTACAGCTAATGATGCTCAAAAAATTAGTGAAACTGGTTGTCAGGTTATCCAAATTAACACCGGAACAGGTTGTCATTTAGAAGCATCAATGGTAGAGAGAGGATTAATCGAACTCGATCCACCGATGAATTCTTTAGTCATGATCGAAAATGTCGGTAATCTAGTTTGTCCTGCTTTATTTGATTTGGGAGAAAATGCCAAAGTCGTCATTCTTTCCGTCACCGAAGGGGAAGATAAACCGATTAAATATCCCTATATGTTCCACGCTTCTCAAGTCATGATCTTGACAAAAATAGACCTACTGCCCTACGTTAATTTTAACCTCGATCGCTGTTTAGATTACGCCTATCAAGTTAATCCCAATCTGAAAGTTTTTCAAGTTTCCGCTACCACGGGAGAAGGTTTAGATGCTTGGTACAGTTGGTTAAAATCACTGGTTTAAGTTAAGTAGTAACACACCCAAAAAGTTCAGTCTAACCGCAAGAAAAATGACTCTAGCACTTAATCAAAATATTTATAATCAACTGTTGACTAAATTTCAACCCAAGATTATTGAAAATGAGGAAGAATATGAGCAAGCGCGTCATCTTCTCCTTAATCTAATTAGTAAACAGGATCGACTACCAGAAGAAACCGCGATGGTTAAATTGATGGCGACAATCATTAAGGATTTTGATGCCAGACAACCTCAACCTGAACCAGCTTCACCGCAGGAAGTATTATTACACTTAATGTCAGCTAACAACATGAAACAAGCTGATTTAGTTGGTAAAATTGGTTCTAAGGGTGTGGTTTCAGAAATTGTTAATGGCAAGCGATCGATTAGTAAAGCTCAAGGGAAAATTTTAGGAGAGATTTTCAATGTTTCCCCCAGTGTATTCATTTAATTCTCTATTAGTTTTTCATGAAAACCACCGTTATTGTTCCCCCGATTAAATGTCAAGGTATCAAAACTAAACTGGTATCATCAATCAAAGGTTTAGCGGATCAGCAAAACTTTGAGCGCTGGATAGAACCCTTTTATGGTTCGGAGTTGGTAGCTTTTAATTTACAACCCAAAAAGGCCTTATACTAAATCTAGTTATTAAAAACTGATTATTTATTTCCCCACTTTGCCTCTTGCCCCCCCC
>NZ_JADEXI010000725.1:0-2043 GCF_015207185.1 Microcystis sp. LEGE 08355
AGATTTCTACATGGGGCGTTATCCTATCACCCAAGCACAGTGGCAAGCTATCGCCGCAACCGCTAAAATAGACATCGACCTGAAGACAAACCCCTCTCGCTTCAAAGGGGATGAGCTACCCGTAGAAAGCGTCAACTGGTATGAAGCAACGGAATTTTGTAAACGACTATCAAGGGAAACAAAACGGGAGTATCGGCTACCGAGTGAGGCAGAATGGGAATATGCCTGTAGAGCGGGGACAACAACCGCCTTTCACTTTGGGGAAACGATAACGGCAGATTTAGCTAACTATCGAGGTACTGAAACCTATGCCGATGAACCCACAGGAAGATATCGACGTAAAACAACCCCAGTGGGCTATTTTCAGGTAGCTAACGCCTTTGGGTTGTACGATATGCACGGAAACGTTTGGGAATGGTGTGCCGATACCTGGCACGATAACTATGATGGTGCGCCGACGGATGGCAGTGCTTGGATGGAAAATGGGAATGATAATCCTTCTCCGTTGCGGGGCAGTTCTTGGTACGACAATCCAAGTCTCTGCCGTTCCGCTTGCCGCTACGACAGCAGCCGCCGCAACGACTACTTCGACTACGGTTTTCGGGTGGTGTGGGGTGCTGGGGGGACTTTGTAACCCTTTTTCTCTTTTTTTCCCGCCCAAAGGGCCGTCGATTTTGTAGGGGCGAACTGCGGTCAGTGAGTTTATCGAACTGTGGTCATCCCGGATTAATATTGAATTAAGCAAAAAATTAAATTTTGTTCATTTATAGAACTTAAGTAGGGCTTGCTGAAAAAGTACGGGCGAAGCATTCGGATAGAAAATCTCCGGTTTCACCGATAGGTTATTGCCCGAATGCTTCGCCCCTACAGGATGCGGGCCGATGAAGACGCGAGGTTTTGAACGACGATTCTCTCAAAATCTTGCACCTGTGGGAGCGAGAAAAGCCCCAAAACCCTTACTTTGCCTACATTTCACATTTATTCAGCAAGCCCTAAGTAGTTGGTTATAATTAAATTAAAAATGGATTTTAGGTTCGATCCCCCTGCCTTCCTTGATAAGGTTCGATCCCCCCTGCCCCCCTTGATAAGGGGGGTGTTGCCTTTTCTCATCTTAAAAAAACAGGAGACAGGACAATGACATCGATCGAATTGCGGCAAAAACTAATCAACCAAATTGATCGGCTGAGTTTTGAAAAACTTCTCGTTGTAGAAAAGCTGATCGAAAGTTTAGAAAGCCATTTACCAGAAACCTCAAAAAATATAGATTCTGCCCTAGAATCTCCAGCTTCAACAAACACTTATTTAGAAGATGATCCAATTATAGGAATGTGTTCTGGTGTAATTCCTAATTTTTCGGAGCGAGCGGAAGAAATTTTAGAAACAGCCATTAAACCTCGATCGGGATGGACATGGAAAGAATGAATTCTCTTGCTGATACAGGATTCATTGTTGCACTGATAGATTCTCAGGATTCCCATCACCGGGAAGTAAAAAACATCTATCTTCAGCAACACTCCCCTTATTAAGTTGGGAAGATTCATTTTACCAACAACAAAAACTAACTCGAACTTTCCACGAGGCGACCAGTAACATATTTGTGTAGAATGCTAGAGATAAGTGTTTGATAGGGAATACCTTCCTCTATTGCCTTAGCTTGAAGCGCTTCCAAATCTAGGGAAGACAGAAGTAAAGTAATTTTTTTATCTTGAGTCAGCGTCTCCTTAGCATAGGACTTCAACTCAGCCATTCTAGCCGGCGTTGCCACAGAAACCCACTCATCATTGTTATAGGATTCGAGGATATCTTTTTCTTCAGGAGTTAACTTAGTCATGATTATTTTTATCTCCGAGATATTTTTTAGTTGCTTTTCTAGAAGGGATGATAGTCTTAAGAAAGAGTTCCGAGGAAACTTTAGTCCTTATCCTGCTTGAAGTTGCCTATTTTTTTCTTGACTCCACCGAATTGTTTTAATGCGCCTAAGTAGGCAGGTGTTAAAAACTTTCAGATGCCCCCCTTATCAAGGGGGGCAGGGGGGATCGAACC
>NZ_JADEXI010000726.1:0-2042 GCF_015207185.1 Microcystis sp. LEGE 08355
AGCTTGGGCGGAGTTATTCACCGCCAGAAGTCTATTTTATTGGCGAAAAGTGGGAATTGGTTTAGAAAAAATTCAATTATCTTTACTGGTACAACCGTTATTACCAGCCAATTGTGCGGGAAATGTGCTGATTAATAAGGATAACTGGGAAATTCAGGCGGTTTGGGGATTAGGACACAGTTTAGTTAATGGAGAAGTGGCACCGGATACCTACATTATCGATCGCTCCGGTCAATTACGGAGTCGGCAATTAGGCAATAAATCCAGGGCTTATTATCTCAATAGTGACAGTAATCTGCTTGTACCACAATTATTAGCACCCAGTTTACAGGAAAGCTACTGTTTAGATAATTTCGCCCTCGATCGCCTTTGTCAACTGGTTCAATCTCTGCTGACGGAAAAACCGACGTTAACCAGCATAGAATGGCTGATGATGCTGGATGGTCAAATTTATATTCTCAACTGTCACAGTCAGGAAATCACCGCTACTACATCCCATTATCCCTTAAGAGGATTAGGGGCATCCCCGGGGTTGGCATCGGGAGTGGCAAAAGTGATCAGCAATTTCGACTCCCCAGAGGCAAATTTTCAGGATTGCATTTTGGTTACTGCTAATTTACCTCCGAAAAAACTGCCCCATTTACGCCAAATTCGAGCAATGATCACGGAACAGGGGGGATTAACTAGCCATGGAGCCATCTTAGCCCGGGAATTAGCCATTCCTGCCATTGTCGGGGTGAAAAATGCCACGGAAATTATCCGCTCAGGGGAGATAATTTTAGTAGATGGTACGAGGGGAATTATTTCCCTCGCATCTCAGGAACAGATTTCCTTACCCCCAGCACCCCCTAGAGAAACCGACGGGACGGCAATTGCTACCCGTTTGATGGTTAATCTCAGTCAAACTGAAAGTATTGCCAGAATCCAAGAACTGCCTATTGATGGGATCGGTTTATTGCGCTCAGAATGGATGATTTTAGACTTACTTTCTCAGCGTAATCTAGAAGAATGGTTAACTCCAGAGCATCAAGAAGCATTGATCGAGAGACTAAGTGATTTAATCGCAGAATTTGCCCTTAGTATCCAGCCTAAGCCTTTATTTTATCGTTCTTTTGATGCTCAACATTCAGCTAAAGACAGTCGAGGAACCCATGGTTATATTTTGGATACGACTCTATTTGATCTAGAATTGCAAGCTTTACGACGGGTACAAACCACCAGCGCCACCAATATTAATTTACTGCTTCCCTTTGTCCGCGGGGTTGAGGAATTTATTTTCTGCCGGCAACGGGTACAATCAGCTTTACTCACTCAAGTCCCCTCTTTCCAATTGGGGATAATGGTGGAAGTACCGGGGGTAATCTTTCAATTGAGGGATTATGTGCAAGCGGGCGTACAGTTAATCGCTATTGGTACTAATGATTTAACTCAATTACTTTTAGGCAGCGATCGAGAACATTTCTCAGAATATTTTAACGCCCGTCATCCCGCAGTCAGGGGAGCTTTACAACAAATTATTACTCAAGCAAAAGTTTTACAGATTCCCTGTTCCGTTTGCGGCATGGCCATCGTCCAGCATCCTGAACTTATCGATGATCTGATTGCTTGGGGCGTTACTTCTCTTTCGGTGGATACAGAAGCAGTTTTAGCCACTAGAGAGGCAATTGTTCGCGCAGAAAGAAGGTTTTTATTGGAAAATGGCAGATAACCTCGGCAAAAGGAGCGTTAGGGGTTGGCTGTTGGGGAAGATGTTAAGTAGGGTTTGCGGCAAAAAGTTTCTCGTGGGGGCAGGGTGTGGGGTGTAGGGTGTAGGGTGTAGGGTTGTACCCATTTTCATCTGGTAAATTACCTAATTTTCAGGGAAAAAGTCCCGGAATTTTCCCCCCGATCCCTCCAATGGCTGGCACTTTTTGATTTTCCAAAAGTCTAAACGTCTTACCCAACAAGGTTTTTAGATGTATTCAGCCAACCCTAGTTAATGGCCGATTTACGCCTGTTTATTCTACCATAACGCTTGATCGCAATTGTCCACAGGCCGCATC
>NZ_JADEXI010000727.1:0-2032 GCF_015207185.1 Microcystis sp. LEGE 08355
AATTCAATCATTCGTTCAATATGATGATTTTGTAAATGAAATATTTCAAAGTTATCGTTAACCAATCCCTGCAAAAAGTTGATTTGCGCCTGATTACCTATTCTGGCTAAGAGTAAATAACAGGTTTTGGTGATAACAGGATAGGTGGTAATTAAGGCTTCATTTTGACTATAAATAGTTTGAATGGCTAACGAGTGATCTTTGTCTTTTCGATTGCCAAGAGCGAGAAAGAATCCTGTATCAGCAATGATCATTTTTTTCGGATAGGAGTGAATGCAAAATGTTTTCTGAGTTTTCGGCAAAGTCAGCCTCTGCTTCAAAGCTACCGATAAAGGAACTTTGTTTTAATTTAGCTAGGGGATCGTGTGTTTTTTCTTGGAGTTGTTGATAGCGTAGTTCAATGGCTTGTTGAATGGTTTCTAAAGTATTTTCTTGGGTGGTTTGTTGAATATAGGCTAGTTTTTGAGCGTGTTCATCGTCTAGTTGAATGGAAATTTGCATTTTTTTTCCTATTTTATGGGCAATTACTGTTGACAATGGGCAAGGGCGATCGCTGGCATGATGCGATCTAGTTATACTATTGTATCTGGTTAATTATGGCTTGATTCATGTTACTATCCTCCTTTAATAAACTAAGTTTTTGTTGTTGATTATTGTTGCCGATTGCTCAGAGTAATTAATTGTTTGTTCCACCACCTTAAACCGCTTATAAAACACTTCACTATTACCCTGTTGACCCAATTTAACAAATATCTCCTCAAGACGCTCTTGATTTAAGATAATATCTGTAGGGTCACATTCCCCATTAACCCAAGATAAATCAATGGGTTGCTCTGTGACAATTGCCAGAAAATATTCATCTCCTACTGCATCATATTGGAAAAATCGAGCTAGTCCTTCAGACGGGGGTAAACGAAGTCCTTCTGACAGCTTAGTATAAGGAACATAGGCAAATGCTCTTGAAGGACTAAAGAGATAAAAATTTCCTTCTACCGTCTCATTAATTAATAATAAATATTTACCATTGTCAGGTAAATTAACCCATAAATAATGGGGCTTATTAAGATAAATATAATTACCCTTATCTGGCTCTGGCTTAATTACAGTACCATTCATAACTAGACCCCTTTTTGAACTCCCGTTTGAGGCTCCTCCATTAGAGGATTTTTCTCCCTCAAAATTTTCATTAATATCCAGCATCGTTAACTTATTACAAGCAGGTGCAGCAACTTCTTTTGCTAATTCCCAACCCATCCGAGGAAATTTTTTCTCCCATAACCATTGATAAGTCACTTGATGAGGTTCAATTGAATTCTGAGGTTTTCCTTTCTTCTCATATTTAGTAGTAATTAAATTGACACTTAATTCTAATCCATCGTCTATCATCGCTTGTTTAAACACATCTACCATTATTCTCCTAATTCTTTTCGCATATTCATTAATAGTTGCTTCCGTATAATGAAGATTATGCTTATTTTTCATTATTTCGACAATTTCACTTCTTTTTTTATCTTGATTTTTGGGATGATATAGAAGTTGAAATAAACAACTATGATCTTGATTTTTTATCAAACCAGTATTTTGCAAGATCTGGTTTAGAAATGCTTTTTGCAATAGGTCTTTATCTTTAGTCCCTATCCTGTCAGGAATGCCAACCATTTTTAGTTCAAAAATAATCAAAAATTAATAGAGATATTTAAAGATTACATCATTTCCTCTAATTTGTCAATATTTTGATGAGAAAGAGAAAGCAATGTTATTAATTGTTATTAAAAGTTATGTACGGTTATTTAGAGCTATTTAGAGTTATTTAGAGTTGTTGGCTGATACCAATTGGTTATTGAGTATCTATTGAATGTTATTTGCTCTGAATGTTTGACTTGAATCATCAACTTAATTAATTCACAGGAGTTGACAGCTAATGCCAGTTTACAACGGTACAATTTACAATGACTTCTTGTTCGGCAGTTTCGGTAATGACACCCTTTACGGGAATGAAGGGAATGATAGCATTTACGGCCAAGGGGGCAAC
>NZ_JADEXI010000728.1:0-2032 GCF_015207185.1 Microcystis sp. LEGE 08355
CTTTATTAAACCTTTAGCCGAAATTATCCGCACTTTTCCCCAATTTCCTGCCTTAGTCTTGCTAGGATTGGTTCTCGGTTGGGCAAAACGCGCCTGTGGTGGTAGTTTGGGTAAAAGTATCGGTCTGCACGCGGGTTTAATCTGGGCATACTATATATTAAATGTGGGTCAGTTAATTAAATACACTGGTACTGTTCCCGATTGGTTAACTGGAATCGATAAAAATCCTTTAGCGGGAGTGATGGGTTTACTTTTCCTGACAATTCTCGCTATCTGGATCAGAAAAAAAGCAGTTTTGAGTGAACGATAGGGGATTAAATCAATTACTATAAAGGGGAAATTGCCCATGAGAGTTATAACCGATGAATCGATTATTATCTTTTCTAGAATATCGCCCGCGTTTGCGTAATATCCTATCTTTTTGTTTCTCTCTTATCGTCATGCTGTTGATCGGTGTAGGCAAAGTCACAGCACAAGATTTAAATAAATGACGTAATCTTGTATTTTCTCCCTCTACCCTTGTCCTATAAGTTTTGCTAACAATCTGATCCCCGTCAGGGATAAATATTGGATACACTGGATTTCCATCATTTACCCAAAAATAACATTGCCAAAATGAGATAGCTTGCCATAAACGTTGAAATGTGTCTGCACTATGTTGCCGAAGGCACTCGCCTTGGGAGACCACCAATTACCCATCCAAGAATTCCATCTCGAAAGTGGTCAACAGCGTAATTTCAGTTCCGGTGCTGATTCGGATCATCTTTCAATTTGACAACGCCTAAAAATTTCACTTAACCCCTCTCCCAAGAGGGATAAACCCACCACCATCGTGGTCATTGCTAATCCGGGGAATAAAGTGGTCCACCAGATACCTGTAGATAAATCCGCCAAAGCTTCCTTGAGATCATGACCCCATTCCGGCACTTCTTCTGGTAATCCTAAGCCTAAAAAGCCTAAACCGCCTAAAACCAGGATCGCATCTGCTGCGTTGAGGGTAAAAAGAACCGGGACACTCTGGACGACATTAAAGAAAAGATATTTTGATAATATACGACCCGGTGTAGCCCCGATCGCTCGGGCCGCTTCGATAAATAACTCATTTTTAACGCTGGCGGTTTGATTTCTGACCACGCGAAAATATTGAGGAATATAGGCAATACTAACAGCGATCGCTACATTGAGGATACCACGACCCAAGACGAAAGCGAGAGCCACCGATAATAATAACCCCGGCAAGGTGTAGAGGGTATCCATGAGAAAGAGGAGAACGCGATCGATCTTACCTCCCAAATAACCGCTAATTAGTCCTAAAGGAACCCCGATGACTAAAGATAATCCTGTGGCCAAAAATACCACGGACAAGGCCGCTCGCGCCCCGAATAGGGTGCGGGAAAAGACATCATAACCGCGCACATTCGTCCCGAACCAATGGGCGGAACTGGGGGCTTGTAGGGGATAATTGCTTAAAATGTCGGTTGGATCCTGAATCATGCCGATCGCTTGCAGAAGGGGCGAAAACAGGGCAATCAGGATAAAAATAATTGTCAATACCAACCCAACCCCTAGTAGTTTAGTGGTTAGGTTGGGTTTCAGAAAAGGATCGATCGGCAATTTAACAGGAGTCATCGACAAAATTTAGCCATGGCATAGAACGCTAATTGTAGAAGACAAGGCTAACCTGCGACAAGAGCAGTGTTTTTTTCAGACAGCCGGGGCCGAAACGACCATAAACCAGAGTAAGACTGCTAAAGCTAAAACAGTTAGTTTAATCAGGATATAAAGCAGTCCGTTGGGATAAAGGAGATCGTGAAACATATTACCTCCTCGGGAGAGAGTAGCGATTGTCCCTCTCTATCTTTGATCCTAAGTCTTTTTCTGTTCACCTGACGCACAACTTAACAAAACGTGCGATTATAGGGAAAAAGATTTTTTTTACTAGCTATGGCATTACTGACCACAGGAAAACCATTTATTCGCGATCTGGAACAATACGGCGCTTTAGGCGTTTACGCACCCTTAGAAGGTGGTT
>NZ_JADEXI010000729.1:0-2026 GCF_015207185.1 Microcystis sp. LEGE 08355
ACCCTACACCCTGCCCCTAGGAAAAACTTTTTCAGCAGACCCTAAGTAGAGAGGCACAATTATTTGTAGAATGGGTTGGCGGTAGTGTAAACTATGCGGGCGTTGGGTTTCATGCTTCAACCCAACCTACGTTCATCTTATATTTAATTCCACCCACCTACTTAGACATTATTGAGGACAATTATTCGGCCCGACTACTCAAAGGGTTATTGAGATTGCCAGTGCCGGGACGTTTGACACTATGGGATTGTAGGAGTGAGATCGCCTGTTGATACTGGGGATCATCCTTAGTTCCCAGCAAAGAAGGATCATCGCGGAAGCGCAGCTGTTGTTCTTGGGTTAACTCGATCTGCACATCGGGTTTAATGCCTTTTTTGTAGATATTTTCGCCGTTGGGGGGATAATAACGGGCAATTGTCACCGCTAAACCGGAACCGTCGGAGAGGGTGTGTACCGATTGGACGGTACTCTTGCCATAAGTCGATG
The DNA here is from genome assembly GCF_015207185.1 of Microcystis sp. LEGE 08355. Lineage (NCBI taxonomy): Bacteria > Bacillati > Cyanobacteriota > Cyanophyceae > Chroococcales > Microcystaceae > Microcystis > Microcystis sp. LEGE 08355. The sequence continues at coordinate 487 of NZ_JADEXI010000729.1, forward strand.
TACCTACTAAAGTCGCCCGGCCATTTTCTTTTAGCGCTCCGGCGAGGATTTCGCTGGCACTCGCTGAACCTTTATTAACCAAGACTACTAGGGGTAAATCGGTAATAGCGGTGTTATTGGCGATAAATTGACGATCTCCGCCCCGTCGATCGATGGTGCTAACGATTTTGCCCTGTTTCATCCACATACGAGCGATATCGACACTAGCAAATAGTAACCCGCCGGGGTTGCCCCGCAGATCGAGAACATAGCCAGATATCTGTTGTTGACTTAATTCCTCGATCGCCTGTTTCATTTGTTCGGCTGCGTGGGAACTAAATTCATCCAGTTTAATATAACCAACTTTCACCCCACCTTCCTGTTTAAGGGTATAGCTAACGGAGGGGATTTCGATATCTACCCGGGTCAAAGTCACTTCAAATACCCCTTGATCGGGACGGGCAAGCTGTAAACTAACGCTAGTACCCACTTCTCCCTGTAGTGCCTCCATTGCCTGTTCTAAGGTCATTAAAGCGGTGGGTTTGCCATTAATTCTGATCAGGCGATCGCCGCTTTTCACTCCCGCTTCCTTGGCGGGGGATTTTTTCACCGTATCGACAACAACCAGATCGCTAGTGCGTTTATCGAGAGCTAAACGTACCCCAATTCCCGATAATTCTCCGGAAGTTTGACTGGTGAGGACAGAAAATTCCCTAGGGGTTAAAAAACGGGTATAAGTATCACCCAATTCCTTTAAAGTTTCCCGAATTGCCGTGTAAGCTTGTTGGGAATTGGTATAATTTCTGCTTAACAATTCTTGACGTTTTTTTTGCCAGTCAATTTGATGAAAACCACGATCTACAAATTCATTATTAACAATTTGCCAAACCTGGTCGATGACTGCTTTCGGGTTATCTTCTAAGGGTTTTTCCCCTTTGGCTGCGGGGGTGAGGACCATCAGGGAACTAACTGCTAGGGTAGCGATCGCACCTCCAGATAGGAGTTTCTGCACGGAAACGAACGAGGGACGCGACTGGTTCATAAAGACAAAGCCAAAATAAGATTGACGTTTCAATAAAGCCATTCAAAAAGCGGGAGCATTTTGCCTTCGAGGGAGGTGAGAAGCAGTGTTAACTACGACTTCCGTATAGATAAGGGAGTTCCTTGTCTGGCTCTAACATCCACTATAATTCTAGTTCTATAAAATCGAGCAATATCTGGCGATGAATTTTTCCTAAAGGACGAGTCTGATTAATCTTCTGGGAATAGTATTCCCCTTGACGGATGGCAGCCGGAGGTAATAATGCTAAATCTTGCCCTTCTGTTTGCACTAATTTTTCTAATGCCACGGTCAGGGGTACATGATAAAGATAACGAGAGAGATTATCATCGTTATAAGAGCGAAAATAGCGTAAACTAGGGGCTTCGTAGTTAATTTCTTCTTTTAACTCTCGTTTTAACCCTATTTCTGGACTTTCACCCGCTTCCAAGTGACCACCAAATAAACCCCACACCCCCGGATAGAGAATCGTCGGGATGTCGTCGCGCAACTGCATTAAAA
>NZ_JADEXI010000730.1:0-2026 GCF_015207185.1 Microcystis sp. LEGE 08355
GGGTAGGGTGTGGGGTTTTACCGATTTTGAGGGGGTCAATTACCTAATTTTCAGGGAAAAAGCACCTGAATTTTACCCCCGATCACTCCAAGGGCTGGCAGTTTTTGATTTCAAACAAGCTTAAAGATATTATCCAACAAGGTTTTTAGATTTATTCAGGAAGCCTTAATTAGGGCTTCCTGAACAAATAATACAGGGCAATCTGGACATAGATTTCGCCGTTTTTGCCGAGCAATGATAACTTTTATAGCTTTTTATCTATGGATAAAATAATTTAGATCAATTTAACTCTAGGTTAGATGTGGTATAGACTAGGATTAGTAATTTATACTCAGATAGCCATGAGACAATCCGATCGAGAAATAATAATTTTAGCGGCTGTGGCCTCCCTCTTAGCGGTGGCGGCGGAAGGGGCGATCGCTTTTTAGATAAAAAAAACTGATTTATGGGGTTAAAGTCCAGCAAAATTGACAATCAATACCGAGGAAAGATATCGATAGAATGCTTGTGACAGGGGCAACAATTGCGATCGCATCGAGCAGCGAAATTAAAGCATGAGTATTAGTGTAACGGGTCAGGTAAAAAGAATCGAAATAGGCACGGGAACTTGGGCATTAATTGCCGATAACGGTCAAACCTACGAATTAATAGACCCTCCCGCCGAATTAACCCAAAAAAAGGCAAAAGTGACAGTTATAGGTCAAATTCGCTCAGATGTGATGACTCTGGCCATGATCGGGCCAGTTTTACAAGTGATCTCCTTTCAATCCCTGCCATGAAGCCAAAAAATACTGCTTAAAAAAGGGTAAAATCGGTTTTTTAAGCCTGTAATCTCGAAAAATTGCCGTAATTGTCCCTCAGCTATCCCAGAAAGAAAAATTGTCAAGAATACCCTAGAGGTTGATTTTTTCGAGAATAATCTCGAAATTTTGGATAATAATACTACAATAGACAGCAACTTTGTCTTAGGAACATCGGAATAACCTAAACCGATCTGTCTGATTGGTTTAACTCGTAGTTACCTAAGTTGGCGTGAGGAGAGGACTGAATGAATTTGCGCGATAATGCTTTAACGATTCTGCAAGAAACGAGTCGAACTTTTTATATTCCCATAAGTCGTTTACCAGATCGTCTGCTCGAGGCAGTAGCCTCAGCTTATCTCTGTATGAGGGCGATCGATGAAGTAGAAGACCATCCCGACCTAGATAACTTCAGTAAAGCCCAGATATTAAGACAAATTAGCCTGAATTTACAAGCAGGTACTGAAAATTCTACCAAAGAGGACTTTGCTTTTGGCTTAGTCCATCGGGAGATTTTGCCGGAAGTAACCCTGAGAATTGGCGAATGGGCCCTGTTAGCACCGGATTCGATCGCCCCGCGGGTTTGGGATGCCACGGCGGCCATGGCCGATCGCATGGCCTACTGGGCTGGGAATAACTGGGATATTCGCACAGAAATAGAATTAGATCAATATACCTTTAGTGTGGCCGGTGCCGTGGGTTTATTGCTGTCTGACCTCTGGAATTGGTACGATGGCACCGAAACTAATCGCAGTTATGCCATCGGTTTTGGTCGTGGTTTACAAGCGGTTAATATTGCCCGCAACCAGGGGGAAGATCTGCGTCGGGGGGTAAGTTTTCTACCCCGTGGTTGGACAATTAGTGATATTCATAATTATGCCCGTCGTAATCTGAAATTAGCCGATTATTACACTCAATCGCTCCCGAAAGGGCCGGCCCTTGATTTTTGTAAGATTCCCCTCGCTTTAGCCCATGGCACTCTCGAAGTCCTAGCGTTAGGTAAGGAAAAACTCAGCCGCAGCGATGTCATCGCTTTGGTACAACAAATTACCCGATAGAGGAAATCACAATTAGGGTTGGCTGAATAAATCTAAAAACCTTGTTGGGTAAGACTTTTAGACTTTTTGTCAATCAAAAAGTACCGGACTGGGAGTGATCAGGGGGAAAATCCCTGGACTTTTTCCCTGAAAATTAGGTAGTTGACCACCTGAAAATCGGTAAAACCC
>NZ_JADEXI010000731.1:0-2013 GCF_015207185.1 Microcystis sp. LEGE 08355
ACAGATTTTAGCCACTTTAGCCCGGGAAGGTATAACAATTGTGGTGGCTACTCCCTACCTCGATGAAGCGGAACGTTGTCACCGCATCGCTTTGATGTACGAGGGACAAATTCACGAGATCGGAACTCTCAGCCAATTGCGCCAACGTCTCGGTTTACAACGCCTGGAAATTCGATCGCCCGATATCGCCGCTACCGCCGAAAAAATACTTCTTTTGGTGGATGGACAAAATATTAATGACGTGCAGTTATTTGGTGATCGTCTAGATGTGTTAACTGGCAATCCCCAGCAAGCAACCAGAATTATTAAAAATGCCATCGATCATCTCAGCGCTATCCACCCTAGCGAGGCAACCCTAGAAAACGTCTTTGTCACCCGTTTGCGACAACAGGGTTCCGATCCCCCTTTTATCCCCTTACCAAAGTTTAAATCCGAGACAATTACCACGGGAATAGCGATCGATGCTAGGGATTTGCGGAAAAGCTTCGCTAATTTTTGCGCCGTCAAAGGTGTTACTTTAACCATTGACTACGGAGAAATATACGGCTTATTGGGGGCGAATGGTGCGGGAAAAACCACCACGATTAAAATGCTGTGTGGGCTACTTTCCGCCTCTGATGGCGAGATTTCCTTAGCTGGGCGGAGTCAAGACCTGCGTAATCCCCTATTACGGCAAAAAATAGGTTATATGAGTCAAAAATTTACCCTTTATGATGATCTCACTGTGATCGAAAATCTGGAATTTTACTGCGGGGTTTATGGGGTTCCCCCGCACTACCGTCGCCAAAAAATCGCTTGGGTTTTGGAAACGGTGGGATTAATCGGACGGGAAACAATGTTAACCGGAAGACTGCCGGGAGGATGGAAACAACGCGTCGCTTTTGGCGCTTCCGTCATGCACGAACCGGAGATACTATTTCTCGATGAACCCACTTCTGGAGTTGATCCCCTAGCGCGACGACAATTCTGGAGCTTAATTAACGATTTGGCTCGTCAGGGAACTGCGGTATTAGTGACAACCCATTATCTCGAAGAAGCGGAACAATGCAATCGTCTGGGTTTTATGGTAGCTGGAGAAGTGGTGATGCAAGGTTCCCCCAGTCAAATTAAAGCAGCACAACCGGGGCAATTAATCGAATTACGTCTCGATCGAGTGCAACAAGCGGCAGAAATTTTAAAAACCCGTTTACAAGCTTGGCGCGTCTCGATTTTTGGCGATTGCTTGCACCTCACTCTCGATCATCCCGACAGGGAAATTCCAGAGATCAAAAAGATTGTCAGCGCCGCAGGAATACAGGTACAATCCTTGCGTTTGCTTCCCTTTTCTTTAGAAGACGCATTTATCAGCGTTGTGCAGAGAATTAATGGGGATTGATCAAGCTTTTTGCCGATAACTTGGATAATATATACCCGTTGGCTAATCTTGACTCCTGATCTGGGGATTGTCCGAAAAGATGCTCTACGATTCGCTTAACTTCTGTACGGATACCAGTGACTTCGTTGCGGAAAAACTGCCGATCGCTCTCAGCTTGAGTGATAAATTGATTTAAGCACTCGTTGGTTCGTTCCAGACTCGCTGCTATTGTCCTAACCTCACGGGTTAGCTGTGCTATATCTTCTCGATTCTGTTGCGTGAGGACAACGGTAGCCTGTAGTATGCTCTCGATCCGTTCTAATCTTTCATCCGTCATGGGTTACAGTCCCTTTAGAGCTTTTTAAGTAGGGAGGCACAATTATTTGTAGGATGGGTTAGCGGTAGCGTAACCCATGCGGGTGTTGGGTTTCATGCTTCAACCCAACCTACGTTCATCTACTGAGAATTATATAGGGTTTGCTGAATAAATCTAAAAACCTTGTTGGATAATGTCTTTGGGCTTTTTTGAAATCAAAAAGTACCGGGGATGGGAGTGATCGGGCGGAAAATTCGGGGACTTTTTCCCTGAAAATTAGGTAGTTGACCACCTGAAAATCGATAAAACCCCACACCCCACACCCTACACCCTGTCTCTTATA
>NZ_JADEXI010000732.1:0-2007 GCF_015207185.1 Microcystis sp. LEGE 08355
TATTAAGGGGGGTGCCGATAGGCGGGGGGATCTACCCTTATTAAGGGGGGTGCCGATAGGCGGGGGGATCTACCCTTGATTGTCTTTAATCGGGATGACAGGATTCGAACCTGCGGCCCCTTCGTCCCGAACGAAGTGCGCTACCAAGCTGCGCTACATCCCGAAATTTTTTAGCTAAATCATCATAGCATATTCGGCCTTGATTGGGTCGAGACTTGCTAGGATATTAGGGATATAGGCAAAAATTATCGGAGTAGTTCAGGCGTGACGGTCAAACCAGAGTGGTTACGGGTGAAAGCACCGCAATGGCAGCGAGTCGGCAGTGTTAAGGAGGTTTTACGCGATTTAGGCTTAAATACCGTTTGTGAGGAGGCTTCCTGTCCCAATATCGGCGAATGTTTCCACGCAGGGACGGCTACCTTTTTAATTATGGGTCCTGCTTGCACTCGCGCCTGTCCTTACTGTGATATAGATTTTGAGAAAAAACCGCAACCTTTAGACTCCACGGAACCCCTGCGACTAGCGGCAGCCGTGCAACGTCTTGATCTTAATCATGTAGTGATCACTTCTGTCAATCGCGATGATTTGGCTGATGGGGGTGCTAGTCAATTTGTCCGTTGTATCGAGGAAATTCGCCGCATTTCCCAAAAAACCACCATCGAAGTGCTGATTCCCGATCTTTGCGGCAATTGGCAGGCTTTAGCTTTGATTCTTGCCGCTAAACCTGAAGTTTTAAACCATAACACCGAAACTGTTCCCCGTCTCTATCGTCGCGTGCGTCCCCAGGGTGATTACCAGCGTTCTCTAGAATTATTGCAGCGCGCCCGCGCCATTGTTCCCGCTACCTACACAAAATCGGGCATTATGGTGGGATTGGGGGAAACCGACGAGGAAGTGCGGCAAGTAATGCGCGATTTACGGGCTGCCGATTGTGATATTCTCACCATCGGGCAGTATCTGCAACCATCCTCAAAACATCTCGGTGTCCAGGAATTTATCACCCCCGAACAGTTCCACGCTTGGCGCGAATACGGTGAGTCTCTGGGATTTTTACAAATTGTTGCGAGTCCCTTGACAAGAAGCTCTTATCATGCTGAACAAGTCAGAGCCTTGATGAATTTGTATCCGCGAGAGTCTTGAGATGGGGCAGCAATTGCTGAAAAGCTCGTCCTCGGTGGCTAATTTTTCTTTTTAATTCGGGAGACATTTCCGCAAAGGTTAAAGCGTATTCGGGAACATAAAAAATCGGATCGTAACCAAAACCACCTTCACCCCTAGGACTGGTTAAAATTTCTCCCGTGCAGATTCCTGTGGCGCTCAAGGCAATCTCACCATCGGGACGGGCGATCGCAATTACACAGACAAAACGGGCCGAGCGATCCTGATTATCTCCTAATTCTCTGACGAGGCGATCGATTCTTTCTCGATCATTTTCACCGTAGCGGGCCGAGTAAATCCCCGGTGCATTTCCTAACCCAGTTACTTCCAATCCCGAATCATCAGCGATCGACCATTCTCCCAATGTTAGGGCAATTTGAGCAGCTTTTAAATAAGCATTTTCAGTAAAAGTCGCCCCGGTTTCCTCTATCTCTAAATCATCGGGTTTTAACTGCAATTCTAGGTCGATATCAGTTAAGTATTCCCCTATCTCTGCTAATTTACCCGGGTTACTCGTGGCTAGAATTAATTTTTTCATCGAAAATTTTGGGTGGGAAACCCCGGCCTTTTAGGACGGCTTGACGTTGAGAATATTTCACTATACACTAAAGCTACAGTAAAAACTTTTAACTCCCTGACTGCTTTGGATCGGACGGACATTTCCCCCTGATTATTGCCAGGATTAAAGTTAAGCATGGGTTCCTTAAAATTCCCATTGACTGAAAGACTCAAAGACAAACAGATCAAGGAAGTACAAATAAGTGGGTGGGTGGAATTAAATATAGATGAACGTAGGTTGGGTTGAAGCATGAAACCCAACGCCTGCTCATGTTACGCTACCGCTAACCC
>NZ_JADEXI010000733.1:0-2006 GCF_015207185.1 Microcystis sp. LEGE 08355
CACCACTTAGATAGATACTGCTACTTATCCCTGCTTTATAGGTGGTTGTCCCCGCGTAGGTGTTACTGGAGTAGTTGACAATTAATAGGTCATTTCCATCCCCACCATTGACGTTATCTTGTCCTCGTAAAGGACTAATAGTGTCGTCTCCAGAAGTTCCCGTAATATTATCATTCCCATTAGTTCCCGTAAAATTTGCCTGTTCTACTTGAATACTTTCCCCATTGACTATAATTGTTGTCTGGTCATTCTCTGCTCGTAAAGCGTCTAAGGTTGCCACATCCAGACTGTTACCTTGAACCAACTCCGCAAAAATTGCCCCCTCATCTCCGGCACTATCCACCTGATTAATTTGAGCATCCACATAATGCCCAATTTCTTCTAAAATTACATTAACTATCGCTGCTGACGAAGCCGTATTCAAAAAAGATGCTGATAGATAAATCTTATTGGTACTGCTGGAATATGCACCATTCGCCGTCCCCAAAACCTCATCACTGAGTACCTCAATCGGGGGAATTTGACTAAAATTTCGGCTTTGCCACTGTTGTCGTAATTGCGTCGCCTTAACCACATCATAACTTGTGCCAAAAGCGGTTTCTAAATTCGCCCAAAAACCGTCAGATTGAGCGAAATAGAACAAAATATCGTCAACAGCAGGAATAATCGACAAAAGAGAGAGAGTCATGACAGTAACAGCAAAAGTTTATTGCTAATAGTTTTAGCTCAACAAGCGCAAATTTCTCAAGACCCCTGTAACAGAAATTAACATTTATTACAAGAAAACGGGTTTCTAAATAGGCGTTTGCAGAAAACGGGTTTTCTAAATAGTTTCTCAAAGAAACCCGTTTTCTCAGTTTCGTGGGTTGTTGCAAGATATGCAATCTGAACGACGTTCATAAATTGTATTTTTATTAGTTTATGGGACACAAACAATTCCTAATCCTGCCATTTGACGAATATGATCATCAAAAGCGAATACCTTAAATATTTGTAAACGATGAGCCATAACTAAAATAGAACAATCTGTGTAACTCCATTTTTTATCATTGTACTTACAGAAAGCTTCCCATATTGCCAGATCATCGCTATCTGACACATTGATATAACGATGATCTTCTCTTAGTATTTGACCCACTTGGATTGAGGCTCGACTAGATACCTTGCTCCGAATCCAAGTCACAGTTTCATCGAATACCGATTCGAGAATAATCCAATTATTATGAGGATTTTCCAAGTAATATTTTTGAGCGCTTTCGTGATGAGTTTCAGATTTGACAAAAAAGGCAATTAAAGCAGAAGTATCAACAATAATTTCTTTGTCCACAATTTTTAATAAATAATTTCATCGATGTTTTCAGCGTAGTTAGTTACAACTTGACCCCGATTATCTTGTCCGATAATATATTTAGGCTCAGGTTGGACAATTTCTAAACTTCCACAAAGTTCCCAAGTACGAGTCTTGGTAATATCTGGTAATTCAGCTTGAACATAATTTTCCAAAGCTTTGATAACAATCTCTTGAACCGAGGATTTTTGTTCTTGCAAACGAGATATTAATTCGTCGGGAATTTCGATCAATATTTGAGTCATTGATAAACCTTAGAGATTAACGTTGTTTTACTAACATTATAGCCTGTTTGTGAATTATAACCAAGAGACGCAAATGCAATTACCTGAATCAGTTACCAAAAGGTTAACAACTGTTCACTGATTCAGGTGATTTGCCATAAGTCCAGAAAACGGGTTTCTGAAGATTGTCTCTCAATTACTCCCTCACAATGACAATTGTAGCGGGTCATGGCGAGCAGGCGATGGCCACAAGTCCAGAAAACGGGTTTCTTCAAGAAACCCGTTTTCTAGATATTAGGATAAGATTATTGGATTCTTGCCAAAGACTGCTTAAATTCTGCGAGAGAATTAGCGGTAGCTGCTAATTTTAGTAGCTCTTCTAAGATAGTAGGGTTAGTCATTTTGCCGATTATCTCTTCAATTTCTGAAGAAAT
>NZ_JADEXI010000734.1:0-2005 GCF_015207185.1 Microcystis sp. LEGE 08355
ACTCAACCGCAAGCGCAACGCATCCTCTACGTTAGACTCCCCTGTAACCCCATTTTCCCCATCGGTGTCGTTTATCTTTCCGACCACGTTCATAAACTATTCCCCGACATCGAACAAAGGATTTTTGACCTTGGTACCGTCCCCCCCTTAGACTTTAACCAGGCACTCGATCGCTGTGTTGACGAATTTCGGCCGACCCTGCTAGTATTCTCCTGGCGGGATATTCAAATATATGCCCCCGTCGGTGGTCGCGGTGGTAATCCCCTGCAAAACGCCTTTGAATTTTACTACGCTAAAAACCCCCTAATCAAGCTGCGCGGTGCTTTAGGAGGTTTAAAGGTGACAACCGCCTACTACGGTGAATTATGGCGCAATCAGGCACTAATTCGCCGAGGGTTGCAGCAGGCCAAAAAATACCATCCCGAAGCGCGAGTTATCGTCGGGGGTGGTGCCGTCAGTGTTTTCTACGAACAACTAAAAACCAAACTACCCATAGGAACAATTGTATCAGTGGGAGAAGGGGAAACCCTGCTAGAAAAATTCCTCTCCGGCCGGGACTTTAGCGATGAACGTTGTTATATCGTCGGAGAAACCACACCCCGGCCGCGTTTAATCCACGAATCCCCCACCCCGTTAGAAAAATCCGCTTGTAACTACGACTACATCGCCAGTATTTGGCCGGAATTTTCCTACTATTTCCAAGAAAACGACTTTTATATCGGGGTACAAACCAAGCGCGGCTGTCCCCATAACTGCTGCTACTGCATCTATACCGTCGTCGAAGGGAAACAAGTACGCATTAATCCCGCCGATGAAGTAGTTAAGGAAATGCGCCAATTATACGACCGCGGCATTCGCAATTTCTGGTTTACCGATGCCCAATTTATCCCCACCAGAAAATTTATCAACGACGTAGAAGAACTATTAGAAAAAATTCTCGCTGCTGGGATGAAAGATATCCATTGGGCTGCCTATATTCGCGCCGATAATCTCACCCCGAAACTGTGCGATTTAATGGTAAAAACAGGCATGAACTACTTTGAAATTGGCATCACCAGTGGTTCTCAGGAATTAGTCCGTAAAATGCGTATGGGCTATAATTTGCGGACAGTTCTGCAAAATTGTCGAGACTTAAAAGCGGCAGGTTTTAATGATCTAGTTTCGGTAAATTATTCCTTTAATGTTATTGATGAAACCCTAGAAACTATTCGTCAAACTATCACCTATCATCGGGAATTAGAAAACATTTTTGGAGTCGATAAAGTGGAACCAGCCATCTTTTTTATCGGACTACAACCCCATACCCATCTAGAAGAATACGCCTTCAAAAAAGAAATTATTAAACCCGACTATGATCCCATGAGTTTAATGCCCTGGACAGCCAAAAAACTGCTCTGGAATCCCGAACCTTTGGGGTCATTCTTTGGCGAAGTTTGTCTGCAAGCATGGCGACAGAATCCTGATGATTTTGGACGGGAAGTGCTGAAAATTTTGGAAGCAAGACTAGGGAAGGCCGATTTAGAATCCGCTTTAACCGCACCGATAGAAACTAAGAAAAAAGTCTTAACTCCTGCTTAAAAATTAATTTTAGTCAATCCCAAGGCGGCAATTAGCGTTACCATGAGTCTGAAATCAGGAGATGATCAAAATCCCTTTACCGGTAACTGCAAAATGACCGACCATCGCCCCCATTGGCTAGAATTAGCGGAATATATCGCCCTAGGATTAACCCTGCTTACCCTTATGGCCATGGGTGCGGGGTTTTTGCCTTTGTTCCTCCTGGTAGTGACTTTCGGGTTGAATATTCTCAATCGTCTCCGAGAAAGAACTAGGCAACGTCAACGCTTAACTGAGATAACCGGTCATTTACAGAGTCAGTGGGAAGAAGAAAAAGAAGCTTTATCGGCACAAATACAGTCCCTCAGTCCCGCAGTGGCCAGGGATAACGCTCGTGCGGTCGCAACGCGCTCGCTACGCGAGATCGCAGAATTAGAGGAGAATATTC
>NZ_JADEXI010000735.1:0-2003 GCF_015207185.1 Microcystis sp. LEGE 08355
TCATCTACCCTATCACCCCACTCCCCCATCCCCAACCTGCAACTAAAAAAGGGAAAGAGCGATGCTCCTCCCTTTTTTGATAATTTATGCAAGATGATTGTAGATGCACAGCAATCGAGGCTGAAATTACATTAGGCCCAATTGAGCAAGGATGCCTTTGTGGGTTAAGTATTCCGTAGCTACGCCAATAACGAAACCGAGCATGGCTAAACGACCATTCCAGTTTTCAGCGAAAGCGGTGAAGCCGAGTTTGTTTTCTTGCTTATCCATGGTGAATTGCCTTCCTATAAGAGAATTGCGTTTGAGTCAAGTGCTTAATATTTAATGTAACATAACTTTTCAGACTATGCAACATTTCTTTACATAAATTTTATTGATGTTGACCATAAACTTTTATGGGGGCAGGGTCAAGGGTGGGCAATGGCGGCCGAAAATCAAGCCTGATCTCAGTTCTAGGAATAAGTAACGGTTTTCCCATCCCTGACCGAAAAAGATTACAATCAAGCGAAAGGTCAAGAATCGATCGCCATCGAGCGAGGAGTGAATATGCGCGCCTTACTGATTTATCCCGTTTTTCCGCCGACTTTCTGGTCTTATAACAAAATTCTGGAATTAGTCGATCGCAAAGTCTTACTTCCTCCTCTGGGTATGGTGACGGTGGCGGCGATTTTACCGCAGGAATGGGAATTTAAACTGGTCGATCGCAATATTCGGGCGGTGACAGAAGCAGAATGGGACTGGGCCGAAATAGTGATTCTTTCCGGCATGATTGTCCAACGTCAAGATTTAATCGAGCAAATTCACGAAGCCAAGCAACGGGGTAAACTGGTGGCCGTGGGGGGTCCCTATCCCACTTCTATCCCCCATGAAGTTGCCGAGGCCGATTTTCTGATTCTCGATGAGGGAGAAATCACCATCCCGATGTTTGTGGAAGCATTGGCAAAAGGAGAAACCAAGGGTGTTTTCCGCACCACAGAAAAACCCGATGTGACAATTACCCCGATCCCACGCTACGATCTGCTCGATTTTGAAGCTTATGATTCCATGTCGGTACAATTCTCGCGCGGCTGTCCCTTCCAGTGCGAATTTTGCGATATTATCGTTCTCTACGGTCGTAAACCCCGCACCAAAACCCCAGCACAATTATTAAAAGAATTAGATTATCTCTACGAATTAGGTTGGCGCCGGGGCGTGTTCATGGTGGATGATAATTTTATCGGTAACAAGCGTAACGTTAAATTACTCCTCAAAGAATTAAAGGTTTGGCAAGAAGAACACCAGTACCCTTTCCGGTTTAACACGGAAGCATCGGTGGATTTAGCCGCCGATCCCGAATTAATGGCTATGATGGTCGATTGTTATTTTGATGCGGTCTTTTTAGGTATTGAAACCCCCGACGAAGAAAGTTTACAATTAACCAAAAAATTCCAAAATACCCGCAGTTCCTTAACTGAGACGGTAGAAAAGATTATTAAAGCCGGATTGCGCCCTATGGCGGGATTTATCATCGGTTTTGATGGCGAGAAAAAAGGAGCGGCCGATCGCATCATTAATTTTGTCGAAGAAGCAGCCATTCCCACGGCTCTATTTGGAATGTTACAAGCTTTACCCAATACTGCCCTATGGACTCGCTTGGAAAAAGAAGGACGACTACGATTAACGGGGAAACAGGACATTAACCAAAGTACCCTGATGAATTTCGTTCCCACCCGGCCGATCGAAGATATTGCCACAGAATATATTGAAGCCTTCTGGACATTGTACGATCCGGAGGTATTTCTCGATCGCACCTATCGCTGTTTCCTAAAATTAGGGGCACCTAAAGCGAAACCTGCCTTTAAACTGCCTCGCCGGGCCGATCTCTATGCCCTAGCGGTAATTATCTGGCGACAGGGCTTTAAACGTTCCACTCGCTGGAAATTCTGGCAGAATTTATTCGGTATTTTGCGCCATAATCCCGCCAATGCCGAACACTATATCACTGTCTGCGCCCACAACGAGCA
>NZ_JADEXI010000736.1:0-1996 GCF_015207185.1 Microcystis sp. LEGE 08355
GGGGAAACACAAACGTAGTCCACTTGTTCGGGGGAGGTGGTGGAGAATTCCTGCCGATAGCGCACTGGGATAGTTTCGCCGAGGATATAACCATTTTCATCGGTGGCCACGTCTCCCGGTGCGACTCTGAGATCGTCTTCTTCGTCGGCGGTGAGGTATTTAACGGGGAGATCGTAGCGGACTCGGCCATTTTCCACCGCATAACAGGGGGTTTCAATAAAACCGTAGTCGTTGACGCGGGCGTAGGTGGCCAGGGAACCGATTAAACCGGCGTTGGGACCTTCTGGGGTTTCCACGGGACAGATGCGACCGTGGTGGGAGGGGTGAATGTCGCGCACGGCAAAACCGGCCCGTTCCCGGGTGAGACCGCCAGGTCCAAGGGCGGAAATACGGCGTTTATGGGTCAATTCCGCTAGGGGATTGGTTTGATCCATGAACTGGGAGAGTTGCGAGGAACCAAAGAATTCTTTAATCGCCGCTACTAGGGGTTTCGGGTTGACTAGGGAAGCGGGGGTGAGGTTTTGGGATTCGCTGACGGTCATCCGTTCCCGAATGATTCTTTCTAAGCGGTTTAAACCTACTCGCACTTGGTTTTGGAGCAGTTCACCCACGGAACGGACGCGACGGTTGCCGAGGTGGTCGATGTCGTCGGTGTTGCCGATGTCGAATTCGAGGTTAATTAGGTAGTCGATCGCCGCTAAGATGTCGGTGGTGGTCAGAACGCGCTGGTTATCGGGGACGTTGAGGCGTAGTTTTTTGTTGAGTTTATAACGACCAACGCGACCGAGATCGTAGCGTTTATTGTCAAAAAAGCGCGATTCGAGCAGTTGTTGTCCGCCCGTGACGGTGGGAGGTTCCCCGGGGCGTAGTTTGCGGTACAGGTCGAGGAGTGCCTCTTCTTCGCTAGGATTGCCTTCTTTGTCGAGGGTTTTTTGGTAGAATTCGGGATGGCGTAGGGAGTCAAAGATTTCGTTATCGCTCAATCCGATCGCTTTCAGGAGAACTTGGGCGGATAATTTGCGAGTTTTGTCGATTCTGACCCAGACTAAGCCGTTTTTGTCGGTTTCAAATTTTAACCAAGCTCCTCGGTTGGGAATCAGGGAAGCGGAGTAGGTACGGCGACCGTTTTTGTCGATTTCGGCTTTGTAGTAAACGCCGGGGGAACGGACGATCTGATTGACGATGACTCGTTCGGCCCCGTTAATGATGAAGGTTCCCCGTTCGGTCATCAGGGGTAAATCGCCGATAAAGACTTCCTGTTCGATGTTTTCTCCCGTTTCTTTGTTGATTAGACGGGTGGGAACGTACATCTGAACAGAATAGCTGCTATCACGTCGTTTGGCTTCATCGACGTTGTATTTCGGTTCTTTGAGTCTGTAGTCCTGGCCGAGGAAATGTAGTTCTAATTTACCTGTATAGTCGCTGATGGGGGAAAAGCTGTTCAGTTCCTCGATTAGTCCTTCTTCCAAAAACCACCGAAAACTGGAGTGTTGGATTTCGATGAGGTCGGGTAAGAGGTTAAAGGTAAGATTGTTCATAGGGTTACAAGGGCTGATGACACGATAGCGACGGTCGGGAATTGCTCTCGGAGATCGGGGTTTTTAGGGGTTGGGTGTTGGATGTTAGGGTTTTAGGGTGTTGGGGTGTTGGGGTTTTAGGGTGTTGGGGTTTTAGGGTTTTAGTTGAATTCCCCCATTTCCCCGTCCCCTGCTCTGTGCTAATAAACTATGTTTTTTAACTGGGGAGTTGAAATAAGTTGCGGGCGTTGTGGGTGGTTTGTTCGGCTAGGGTTTCGACCGGATAGCCGCGCAGACGGGCGACGGTTTCGGCTACATGGAAGACGAAAGAGGGTTCACAGGGTTTACCGCGGTGGGGATTGGGGGAGAGAAAGGGGCAATCGGTTTCGATTAGTAGGCGGTCGCTGGGGACAATTTGGGCGGCAGCTTGCACGGTTTTACTGTTTTTGAAGGTGACGATGCCGCTAAAGCTGATATAA
>NZ_JADEXI010000737.1:0-1992 GCF_015207185.1 Microcystis sp. LEGE 08355
CCTACACCCCACACCCTACACCCCACTTCCCCATCACCTCATCCATGACACCAGATAGTTTTCGCGTCAGTTTTGCTCCCTTATCTTTGCCGGAAGTATATCAATTAGCCGATGATGGGGCTAATGGTGCTGTTGTACTAATGAGTGGCACTGTACGGGAGCAAACCGACGGTAAACCGGTTATTTGTCTTGATTATCAGGCCTACGAACCCATGGCGATGGAAGTTTTCCGGCAAATTGCCGGGCAAATTCGGCAAACCTGGCCCGATACCAATCGAGTTGTCATTCACCATCGCACCGGTAAGCTACAAATCGGTGAAATTAGCGTCTTAGTAGCGGTGGGTTGTCCCCATCGGGGGGAAGCTTTCGCAGCCTGTCGTTATGCTATTGATACTCTCAAGCATAATGCCCCCATCTGGAAAAAAGAATACTGGTCTGATGGTTCTAGTCAATGGGTTAGTATTGGGGCTTGTGAAACGGCCCATTAGGTCTAATAACGCAAAATTAAGGCAATTTTTTGGTAATCGTTCAAGGAATCTTCATCGACTAAAGCTACACGTCCTCCCTTGGCCAATACCACTTCGATAATTTCATCCACTGCATCATCGATTACCTCCGTACCACCGACGTTTTCCACCAGCACTAAATCACCGTTTTCGCTTAAAACTGCGGGTACATGGTAATTTTTCTCCACTAATAACAATTGTCCTCGACCTTCCTGCGCTAAACGCCACACTTCTCCCAGGGTAGAGATAACTTTTTGAGCGCTGACTGCCGCATCCAAAGCTTGCAGGGCTTCAGTTTTTTGAGTCTGACGCACTGAATGCATAATCGGCAATACTTGCGGAATTAATTCTGGCAGTGAGGTTTTGTCAAAATTGCCGGTTAAAGTGCCAACAATTGCTGATGTGTACTGTGAAACTTCTTGAAAGAAGGAAATTTGACGAACCACTCCACCCACAATCAAAGGGGAAGAATCATCAATGTCAATGTATTCACCCAGAGCATTATCTACCTGCTGGAAAAATCGCCGGATTCTATCATCTAGATAACTGGTATCGGCATCAAAGGGCAGTGGTGCGGTGGCCCCCGGTCCAGTCATTTCTAAGGGAAAATTCTGATCGCGAATTTCTTCGAGAGTTTCTCCTGTAGCTGAGATTAAACGAGTAGAACCCTGACTTAATAGTAACAGCCAATAGGGTTGTTCTCGATGTAATCCATAAACTAAATCCCGTGTGGCAAAGGTTTTATCGATGACAACTCTTGCCTGGACAGAAAAAGGCAAGTTATAAAGCTTGGCAATATCCGGACCAATATAGATAGCTAATCCATCTAGAGTATAAGGATAATCTATTTCAGCCACTAGACTATCGAGGCGCTCGAACAAAGGTTCGATTTCACGTTTAGAGAATTCTGCCGATAATCGGCGCTTTGCTTCATCGACCAAATTTTTAACGAGAATAGGGTCTTGTTTGTTATCCGGTGAGGTGCGATGGGTAGGTAAGAGAATGGAAAGGGCGGGTATTTGAGTTAGGGATTGTAGTTTCTTAAGTTCTTGACGAGTAATCATTGATTTTAGCTTGATTGATAGGGTTAAGGAGCTAAAAATACTGGCTTTATCCAGATTTTCTCGATTTATTCAGTATTCCAGCTAACATTTTAGGGAAAAAATGTAATTATATCTAGAAAATTAAGAATTTATACTGAATTGCTTTGGCAGAGATTGAGGGAATTTTTAACCAGAAAACTAGGAATATTATTGATTTATCGATCGTCCACCATCAGGACAGAAAATGTTAAGGATGGGTTATTTACCCATCCTCGGAATAATTAGGATCTGCTGAATAAATCTAAAAACATTGTTGGGTAAGACTTTTAGACTTTTTGTCAATCAAAAAGTACTGGGCATGGGAGTGATCAGGGGGAAAATTCCGGGACTTTTTCCCTGAAAATTAGGTAATTGGCCCCCTCAAAATCGGTAAAACCCCACAC
>NZ_JADEXI010000738.1:0-1984 GCF_015207185.1 Microcystis sp. LEGE 08355
GTAGGATGGGTTAGCGGTAGCGTAACATAATCGGGCGTTGGGTTTCATGCTTCAACCGTTCGGCAAAAGCTCACGGCCGAAGCCCAACCTACGTTCATCTTATATTTAATTCCACCCACCTACTTAGGACTCCCAAAAGTCTGT
Source organism: Microcystis sp. LEGE 08355 (assembly GCF_015207185.1). Lineage (NCBI taxonomy): Bacteria > Bacillati > Cyanobacteriota > Cyanophyceae > Chroococcales > Microcystaceae > Microcystis > Microcystis sp. LEGE 08355. The sequence goes on from NZ_JADEXI010000738.1 coordinate 145, forward strand.
GTAAGCAACCGCGCATTGTCGGTAAACACCGGGTAAACTGGCCCCAAAGTTTTTGGGCTGATTGACGACTTCTATCTCCGCGCATAGCCACCAATAATTTACCTTGTCTTTCTATCAATTAACCATTAAATAGGGTCTGCTGAAAAAGTTTTTCCTGGGGGCAGGGTGTGGGGTGTGGGGTTTTACCGATTTTGAAGGGGTCAATTACCTAATTTTCAGGGAAAAAGTCCAGGAATTTTCCCCCCGATCACTCCCATATCTGGTACTTTTTGATTGCCAAAAAGTCTAAAAGTCTTACCCAACAAGGTTTTTAGATTTATTCAGCCAGCCTAACTTAACCTCCCACCTGGGAATAGGCCGCCTCGGAAATTGTGGGAATATCGGCGTATTTGCCGATAACCGACTGTATAATGCTGTAAACACAGGCGGCAAATGCTCCCAAAAAGACGACGTTAAAAAGAGTTTCTACCACCAAATTCGCCCCTAAACCCCTAGCGACGAAACCTAAGGCCAATCCCAATAAATACACCAAAATATCGATTAAAATCGCCTGCATGGTGTTAAACCGGATAAAATGACTGATGCGGGGATTGCGTACCACAGCCAAAAAGAGGACGAGGAAGATAATTAAACTGCCAAAGCTTCCCAGAGAACTATAGAGAAAAGCTAAGGGAGTTAAAACTATTGCTAAGGCCGCTTCTAAAAAAGGAATTTGCCGAAAGATAAAGATACCGAAGGCAAAGGCCGAATATAAGGGTAAAAGATATACTAAAGCTGCAAAAATGCGATCTTTTGTATCGGTTGAGCCGCGCCAAGTCATAATCTATCGTCTCCTGAGACTACTGCTAACTCTCTTCAAGATAACCCGGCAGCCCACCAGACTTCCCATAACCGAAAAAATCGATCGAGGCCCAACAGTGTTCGGCCTCGATCGATTTTTTCTCAAACAGAGACGGGGTGCTTGCTTTCCCGTAACAGAGCCAGATATTCCTCCTTAAAATACTGTAGGGTACTTAAAATCGGATTGGGAGCGCTTTGACCAAGACCGCAAAGACTGGTTTCCTTGACCATTTGACAGAGATGTTCTAGGTTTTCGAGGTCGTGAATATCGGCTTTTCGAGCGATAATTTTGGCCAATAATTCAAACATTTGTACTGTTCCCGTGCGACAGGGGATACATTTACCACAGGACTCCTCGCGACAGAATTCCATATAGAATTTCGCCACTTCCACCATGCTGGTGCTATCATCCATAACCACCATCCCCCCGGATCCCATCATCGAACCGAGTTTAGCTAAGGATTCGTAATCCACGGGAGTATCGAGTAAATTAGCGGGAATACAACCCCCAGAGGGGCCGCCGGTTTGTACCGCTTTCACCTGACCATCGGGAACACCACCCCCCATCTCCTCGACAATTTCCCGGAGAGTAATGCCCATCGGCACTTCAATCAGCCCATTATTGCGGATTTTTCCCGTTAAAGCGAAGATTTTTGTGCCTTTACCGCTGGCAGTACCGATATTGGCATACCAAGCGGCTCCCTCGCGGATAATAGCGGCGATATTAGCGTAGGACTCGACGTTATTAATCAGGGTGGGACAACCATCGAGACCTGATTGGGCCGGATAGGGGGGACGGGTGCGGGGAGTGCCGCGGCCGCCTTCAATGGAATGGATGAGAGCGGTTTCCTCTCCACAGACAAAAGCTCCCGCCCCGATGCGGATATCCACCTTAAAATCGAAAGTGGACTCGAATACTTGGGAACCCATTAAACCAAATTTTTTGGCCTGATTAATCGCTTTTTGCAGACGATCGATCGATAGGGGATATTCGGCTCTA
>NZ_JADEXI010000739.1:0-1982 GCF_015207185.1 Microcystis sp. LEGE 08355
TAACTTTCAGCTATCAGTTATCAGCCTGGGTTTTTTTGACCGGAAATCTTGGATACAGGCTGATAAAATCAACGCCGATGCTCGGAAAATCTAGAAAAAACTGTCCCCCTCATCCGTGAATTATCCTAACTTTTTACCCACTGTTAGCGAGGGATTGAGCGAAGATACCTCCCTTGCTCTCCTCGAAAATATCCAACAAATTGCCATCGATAGCCCCATCTATCCTCGATCGATTCTAACTACCTATAGTCAACAAGGGCAAGGTCAACCGCCTTTTCTCCTCCTGCACGGTTTTGATAGTTCCCTGCTGGAATTTCGGCGTTTACTACCTTTACTCGCCCAAAATAGGGAAACTTGGGCGATAGATCTACTCGGCTTCGGTTTTACTGAGCGAGAGCCAGATTTAGAAGTATCTCCGAAAACTATTAAAAGCCATCTTTACCATTTCTGGCAAACTGCGATCGCCAAACCGCTGATTTTAGTCGGTGCTTCCATGGGGGGTGCAGTGGCCCTCGATTTTGCCCTCTCCTACCCGGAAATAGTGGCGAAATTAGTCCTCATTGACAGCGCAGGACTAGCTAATCCCCCAGTTTTGGGTAAATTGATGTTTTCTCCCCTCGATAAGTGGGCAACTAATTTTTTAGCCAATCCCCGCGTGCGTCAAAATATCAGTCGTACTGCCTATTTCGATCAAACTTTGGCCACTGTTGATGCTTGCACCTGTGCTAATCTGCACTTAAATTGTCCCCACTGGAGTGAGGCTTTAATCTCTTTTACCAAAAGTGGCGGTTATGGGGCATTTTTACCAAAATTAAGCCAAATAAACCGAGAAACTCTGATTATTTGGGGAGAAAACGATCAAATCTTAGGCACAAAAGACGCGAAGAAATTTCAGCAGGCTTTGCCCAATAATCAACTGGTCTGGATTCCTCGCTGTGGTCATGTTCCCCACCTCGAAAAACCAGAACTTACCGCGGCCGCGATACTTAAATTTGCGATCTAAAAACTTATAATGGGATTATTTGACCCTATAGTGCCAACTTTTATGAAATTTTTGCCGATCGCTCTCGGTACATTCAGCCTTCTGAGTTTATCTGTCAATATTCCTGCTACTGTAGCCACACAACAGCTTTTTTGTCAAGGCCGCATGAATAACGGTTGGTCCTATTCGGCAGAATTTCTCAATGGACGTTTTGAACGCATTCGCTGGACGCGTTCCGGTCAACCCCCCCAAGTTTCTAGCCTTAGTTTTAAAAATACTAACAACAAAGGACAACCGATTTATCGTGGCAGTCTATTCGCCGCAGTCAGTGTGACTCTGATAGACTTATCGAAAGGAGATGTCCGTCCCGGTTCGCAAATTTCCGTGGGAGTGGAAGAATGGGGTTGGTCGCGGGGAAAATGCGCTCTTTCTAACCGTTGACATCCTCACCGCCGTAAACGGACGGTGATTCCTCACCACGCCACCTTTTTAGAATGGTCGCGTCAATGGGGTTAACGCTTCACAGGACGCTGCTTCTTTAACAGAAGTCTTACGCTTTCCGACCCGTCCGTTTAAAGTCTCCGATTGCCCACCGGCGACCTTGATATTTACCGCAGCATTGATGTCTCGATCATGGAAAGTCCCACAGAAAAGACATTCCCACTCACGGATATTTAACGCTTTCTTACCGCCGATATTCCCACAACAGGAACATCGCTGAGACGTTGGCTCCCATCGGGAAATTATCCGAAAATCACGCCCATATTTATCAGACTTTGCCGATAGCATATCTCGAAAAGAACGCCATCCTAAGTCTGATATAGCACGGGACAACTTCCGATTTGGTAATGATTCGGTAGTAGTGGCGTAGCTCTCTTGCTTACCTGGTATGAATTGTGTCAAATATTTATTAATAAAAATAATTGGAACCCGCTCAGTCTTTAAACCTCTAGCTTGCTCATGACTTTTCTGATAAATATCTTTTTCTGGCTCCTGTCTG
>NZ_JADEXI010000740.1:0-1977 GCF_015207185.1 Microcystis sp. LEGE 08355
CCCCACACCCCACACCCTACAACTTCCCACTGATAACTGATAACTGACAACTGAAACTGTATCGGTTATTGCTACTTTTTATTTCCTGAAAACCGCCTTGTGGAAGTCAAGTTAGTTGCTTAAGATAGAGGTAATCGCAGTCAGAGAAAACCTCTCAAGGAAATTATTACTATGGCTTTCACTCTTTATTCTCCCTTCCTCGAAATTAATTCTGTCCAACGTCAAATCGATCAACTTTTTCAAGAAGTATTACCGACAACTTCCTTGGTGTCTCGTCCCCCGGTGGAAATCTCTGTTAACGAGGATTCCGTGGAATTAAAAATCGAATTACCCGGCATGGATATTAAAGATATCGATGTGGAGGTTAGCAAGCAAATGGTGGCTATTAACGGGCAACGTGAATGCCCTGCCGAGGTAGAAAACAGCGAGTTTTATTATGGTAAATTTAGTCGCTTGATTACCCTACCAGTGGAGGTGCAAAATAGCCAAGTTACCGCTAACTATCAAGACGGTGTTCTTTATCTCACCCTCCCGAAAGCGGTGGCAGAAAAAAATAAAGTGGTTAAAGTTAATCTTGGTTAGATGAGAAAAAGACTGGAGAATTTCTCCAGTCTTTTGTTTTATTTGTAGTCGCTAACTGTTAATTGGATTCTTTGCCATTTAGGTTGACGGGACGGGGTTGAATAACACCAAAACCGCCGTGATTGCGTTGATAGATAACATTGATTTCGTTCGTGTCTTTGTTGCAGAACATATAGAAATCGTGATCGACTAATTGCAATTGTGTTAGTGCTTCCTCAATAGTCATCGGTGGCATGGCAAAGTATTTCATCCGCACTACTTCCGCAGGTAATTCGGGAGTGCGATCGCCAATTAGGTTATCATCTAAGGGTTTCTCTTGCACCACCTCGCTAGTTTTAACGGTGGCGTTGGTGCGATGATCCACCAGTCTTTCTTTATACTTGCGGAGTTGACGAGCGATTTTATCAGAAACTAAATCAATACTTGCGTACAAATTTTCGCTTCCTTCTTGAGCGCGAATCACTGTTCCATTAGCATAAACCGTTACTTCTGCCTTGTGGCGATCGGGAATGCGCGCATTCTTTTCCACGGAGAGGTGAACATCGACTTTTGTGGTTATGCCGTTAAAATGTTTCACCGCTTTCTCCAGCTTTTGTTCCACATAATCATGAATAGGTTCGGTGACAGCGATATTATTGCCCTGAATCAATAGCTTCATACTCACTACTCCATCTAAAAATTTTGCTATGGACTGCCCACATCAACTATTTTTAAGGGGTGTTGATGCTAGGAATTTAATCCTCAAAAAACTGCTCGATCGCGCTGTTGAGTGAAAGTCAATTAGAGGTCACAGTCTAGATATTGTCGGTGTTCTCGTTCTCTTTTTTTTGTCGGATCGCGCGGAAAATTCATCGGGTCGAGCGCCTATTTGCAACTGGATTTATCTACCTCTATTCTAACAAGTTTCTGTAAACCTTTTCTTAACAGAAGTGCGAAGTTCTGTTAACTTTTATTTAAAGAAACCGATTTTCGCCGCCAGCAAGGGAATCCGGTGATTGTTTCTCCTGTTCGACGGTTAACCTCGGAATAGATGGGATAACCCTAGATTAGCACTTAGTATTCTCCCCAACATCTATATCTTCCCTTCTTTTAATTTTCCTTTGCGCTCCTTCACATTTCTTAAATAATTTGACAAATTTCGCCATGAATGCTCAAAAAATACCTCGTCTCTGTGGGCTAAAAATTCGGGCAATTACTCCCGCTGCTCTCGGGGCAACAGCGATCGCTAGTGCTGGCGAGAATTGCTAATCCCGACGCTGACTCAGATGTCATACTATTAGGGGTCGAGAAGGTCGTCACCGACCTCCCCTCCCATTCAGAACCGTGCATGAGACTTTCACCTCACACGGCTCCTAGTTTGACTGTTCCCTTGTTAAGGATACAGCTTGACTTCTT
>NZ_JADEXI010000021.1:0-20255 GCF_015207185.1 Microcystis sp. LEGE 08355
GTTTTTACCAAGAGTTGTCAAACAATCCGAAACTGGTTTGGAGAAATCATTAGTTATTTCGAGCAAAGGACAACGAATGGGGTGGTCGAGGGAATCAACAATAAACTTAAACTAATAAAACGGAGAGCCTATGGCTTTAGAAACTTTCGGAATTTTTGGGTTATATGTTATCTTGGCATCTTGTCTGTTGATTTAGCATAAAGAGTAACGAAGAGCCAAAATCCCTTGTCCGCAAGAATTTTAATTTCTGCTACCAGTAAGAACTTTATCAATAAATTTAATGAAAGATTCCATAATAATGATATATCTACTGACTTTAAGATAGAACACGGATGCTGGTTGGCAATAAATGGAATGCCTACGGGAATTTGCATACATCCATTTGATGACAGTAATTACTTTCCCTACACGGTTTTAGTAGATATAAAAGATAATTCAATTCGTACGGAGTTAGACTCAGGTAGAAAAGGAATTAGTCCTTATCGAATGAAACAGATATCGGATAAAGTATTTGAGATACTTAAAGACAGAAACTATATTAAATATCGTCGCTACATAGTTGAAGGAGATACTAGAACAAGAATTAGCGATCCTTTTTATATACCTTATGAAAAATTAAATGATAAATTGAAAGAAAAAAGATACTTTGAATCATCTTTAACTCAAAAGTATTTACCCCCCCTAGAAGAGCAGGAGGTTCTTGGCCTTTTTATTGAAATTGTTGCTAAGAATCTTCTGAAAGGCTATGAATTAAAAATACTGTCAGGCTATCAAGTTTATGATGGTTTGTACTATTATCATTTAACAGAGTCTCAAGATATATATTATTCAAATGACAATCAACTAGGAATACATAAGACAATTTTTACAAATTATGGAAGTAGTCTAAGAAAAGACATCTTGATAGAATTTAAGAGAAATTTACAAGACATTTATTCAGATATTAATAATAATAAAAAAGATGCCAATCATATTGATATATTGGTGTGTTGGGATGTAGAATTTGAAAATAAGAATAAACTTCAAAAGGAAAAAGGCGATATATTAATGGAAAGAGACATAATGAGAAATGTTTTTTACGGTGTTACACATAGTTTAACCGTGACAGGAAGACAGCAGGCATTGCCAATTATCGAACTTAAAAAGGTCTTAGAAATATTATTTAACTACACAGACAAGAATTTATAAGACAGTACAAACTTGAGAGAATCTTATCGAACCCTTCTGTCATTTTTTGCTACAAAAGGGAGAGATGAGCCAATAAAAGCCCATCTCTCGCCAATTTATCCCTCTACTTTAGTGAAAGCCAAGAATACTTTACTTGTTACCGTTACCCTGCATGGCTAAAACCGCATCGCGCAGTTTATCCGGCACTTCTTGCAGGTGATCCTCATCCCACTGGAAGAAACCGACACCCATAGTCAAAGAACGCAATTCAACGATAAAATCGTGCATTTCCGCTTGGGGGAGATAGGCCGTTACCTGATCCCAACCTTTCCACTCCGCAGAAGCTTCAAAACCCTGAATTTGACCGCGTTTACCACTGATTAACTGTAAAACCTTGGCGGTGTATTCTGAGGGAGCGAGAACCGTCACCGATAGAATTGGTTCTAATAAGACCGGATGACATTTAGCCAGTCCCTCCGTCATCGCTAGACGGGCCGCCTGTTTAAAAGCTTGTTCGGAACTATCAACACTGTGATAGGAACCATCGGTGAGAGTAACATCAATATCCACCACGGGGAAACCCAACGGACCATGACCGAGATATTCCCGCACTCCCGTTTCCACCCCGGGGATATACTGTTTGGGGACGACACCACCGACGATGGTTTCATGGAAGTGGAAACCTTCCCCCCGGGGTAAGGGTTTAATATCGAGGTACACATCGCCAAAAGCACCGTGGCCGCCGGTTTGGTGTTTATAACGTCCGTGGGATTTAGTGCTGGTTTTGATCGTTTCCTTGTAGGGAACTTGGGGTAAATGGGTGGTCATCGGTAGATTATATTTGCGTGCTAGGCGATCGAGGGCCACTTGCAGATGAATTTCTCCCTGTCCCCAGAGAATCACTTCTTTAGTATCGCCGTGTTGTTCCCAGTAGAGGGAAGGATCTTCTTCGATCAGTTTCGTCAAAGCTGAACTTAATTTAACTTCATCCTTGCGATTTGCGGCGGCAATAGCGAGAGCAAAGACGGGTTTAAGCTGTAATCCTTTGGGAAGAGCGGGTTTTTGACTGCCGCTGCTAACCACATCTCCGGTGGCGATTCCTTCCAAACGACCGAGAGCGATAATTTCCCCCGCTTGGGCCTGCTGTAGGGGTTGTTGTTGTTGTCCCATGAGACGATAGATACCACCAATCCGCACACCGTTCAAGGCCATGCCATCGCTAAGGGTTCCCTGCCAGACTCGCGCTAGGGACAGGCGACCGCCCTGGGGAGTAAAATAGGTTTTGAGGATTTGTACCACTGCATCTCCATCCGCACTGGGATCGAGACCGCGACGGTTGGCAGTAATTGTCGGGGCCGGCGCTTCTTCCACTAAAGCGGTGAGGAGATGACGCACACCATAATCCCGTTCCGCCATACCGAAGAACACGGGTACTATCTGATCGGCTCCCAGTTCTTGTTTTAAGTCTTGGAGAATTTCTTCCCGGGAGGGGTTAATATCTTCGAGGAGTTCTTCTAAAAGATGATCGTCAAATTCGGCGATCGTTTCCAGCATTTCTTGTCGAGCAATCTGTTCTTCTTCCTTGAGGTGGTCGGGTAAAGCGACAGGATCGGCGGGACTGTTAGCATGGTAATGATAAGCCTGTTCGTTGATTAAATCGATGAATCCGATAATTTCGTTGTTCTGACGGATAGGATATTGCTGGGGAACGAGGGGACGACTAGAAACGGATTTGAGAGCTTGTAGGACTTCGTTAAAGTGACTATTACAGCGATCCATCTTGTTGATGAAGATTAGATGCGGAATTTCCCAATCATCGAGGAATTTTAGCAAGGGAGCCAGGGTGAGAACTCGATCGACTACCGGTTCACAAACGATAATAGCAGCACCGGCCCCGACGAGGGCATTATAGGTTTCACTGGCAAATTCGATCGAACCGGGACAATCGAGAAAGGTAAAATTTAGGTCTTGGTATTGACTATGGGCAACGGAAACTTCTACACTCATCTGTCGATCCCGCGCTTGGGTGGAACTATCACCAACGGTATTGCGATCGCTGATTTTGCCTTTTCTGGTGATCGCTCCTGTTACGAAAAGTAAACTTTCCAGTAAGGAGGTTTTTCCACTGGAGTAGGGGCCGACAAGGGCCACATTACGGGTGTTTGCTCCGATACTTTGATTCATACAGATACCCCCAACAATGATTTAGTGATTAGTTGTGGCGATTGGACGATATTTACACTTGATCGCCCTTGGGAAATATACTGTCATAGCACTGAAAATTACTCTCAGGACGTATTTAGAAGTGAAAGGCCTGTCTTGCCATAATTTTGCCCAGTGCTACAGGTGTATTCTTTCCTACTCTTCACCCTAACTCAGTCTCAAGCATTACATCCCATTCTCGCAATCTCTTGTAAAGTCTTGCCTACTTTTAGTTAAGGAACTTGAATAAATGTTAACTAGGGTTTGCTAAATAAGTTTTTCGTGGGTGTGGGGAAATGGGGAAATGGGGAAATGGGGAAATGGGGGAATGGGGAAATGGGGAAATGGGGAAATGGGGAGAATAAATAGAAATAATCTCCTGTCTCCTGAATCCTGAATCGGAGTCTCCTACCTCCAGGAAAAATTTTTTCAGCAAATGTTAACTAAGCTGTTGACTATCGAGAGTCTTTCTCATCAACCGGATTCACAAAAACGAGAGGCAGCCTGATATAGTGAGAGGTCGGGATGATGTTTATCAAGCAATTTTTATGTTAAAAGCTGGAATCGTGGGACTGCCAAATGTGGGTAAATCGACCCTATTTAACGCTCTGGTGGCTAATGCCAAGGCCGAGGCCGCTAATTTCCCCTTTTGTACTATCGAACCGAATGTGGGTGTGGTATCCGTCCCCGATGAACGTCTGGAGGTTTTGGCTAAAATCTCTAATTCCGAGAAAATCGTGCCGACGCGGATTGAATTTGTCGATATCGCCGGATTAGTCAAGGGTGCGAGTCGCGGGGAAGGATTGGGTAATCAATTTTTGGCTAATATCCGGGAAGTGGACGCGATCGTTCATGTGGTGCGCTGTTTTGATAATGATGATATTATTCATGTTTCCGGTTCCGTGGATCCGGCCCGGGATATCGAGGTGATTAATCTAGAGTTAGCTCTGGCGGATTTGGGACAGGTGGAGAAGCGGGTGGAACGTTTACGGAAACAGGCGAAAAATAGCAAGGAAGCCGCCGAAGAATTGGTTATCCTTGAAAAAATCCTAATTTGTCTTAATGACGGTATTTCGGCGCGAAAAGTGGATTTAAGCAAAGAGGAAGAAGAATTAATTAAAAATCTCGGTTTATTGAGTCGGAAACCGATTATTTATGCTGCTAATGTTAGCGAAGATGATCTGGCCACGGGTAATGATTGGGTAGAAAGTGTCCGTCAAATTGCCCAACAGGAACAGGCAAAAGTTGTGATCGTTTCTGCTCAAGTGGAATCGGAATTAGTGGAATTGTCGGAAGAAGAAAGAAAAGATTTTCTCGGTTCTTTAGGGGTAGAAGAAGGGGGATTAAAATCTTTAATTAAAGCTACCTACGAGTTATTAGGACTGCGTACCTATCTCACCACTGGTCCCCAAGAAACCCGCGCATGGACGATTATTTCTGGTATGAAAGCACCCCAAGCAGCCGGAGTTATTCACTCGGATTTTGAACGGGGTTTTATTCGTGCAGAAACCGTGTCTTATCAGGATTTAGTTAATAGTGGCACGATGAGCGCAGCCAAAGAAAAAGGTTTAGTCAGAAGTGAAGGCAAGGAATACATTGTTCAAGAGGGTGATGTTTTACTATTCCGTTTTAATGTATAGCTAAAATGAGTCAGGTGAGCGCTTCCACCTGATCAAAAGGTTGAATAATTGGCATTGTCAATAGCTGTAGGGCTAATTCATGAATTAGCCCTACAATTGGCGCTAATTCATGAATTAGCCCTACAATTGGCGTTGTCAAATTGAAAGATGCTGCGAATTTCTGTCATAAACAATCTCTAAGCTTTTTTTACTCACTTTGGTTAACATTAAACTGAATTTTTTATCTCTTGACATACTCTAATTTATATTCTATAATCAGGTATAGTGGCAAGTTCTTGTTTAATCAAGATAGCGATTATCTCTGTCCACTAAAAGACTGGTTTACTAGGAATGCAGTCGAGGCTAAAAATATTCTATCTATTCAACAACCCGCAACGGAAAACGGTCAAATCAAGCGCAGTAAATGAAAGAGCAAGGATTATTATTTTCCGAAGACAGCCTGTTACCTGAAAAACTCCCGCAAATTCAGGAATTACGACCTTCTAACAATCTTTCCGCAGTTTTTGAAGAGTGCCATAATTATATTTACGCCAACGAAGGAATGCTCAAAGACAAGATTTTTCACGAGATGGTTAAACTAATCATCATCAAACTTCATGATGAAAAATCTGCCAAGCAATCTGTAAATTTTGGCGTTACAGCAAGTGAATATAAAGCCATCGTAGCCAATAATTACGATGAATTTATGTCGCGTCTCAGTCAATTATTTACCTCAATCAATAATCATTATCGGGGATTTTTCACCGATGACACATTCAAGTTAAAACCTTTGACTCTTGCTTATATTGTAGGCAGGTTACAGTACATTAATTTAACTAAAACATCTGGAGATATAAAAGGTGAAGCCTTCCAGACTTTTGTAAATAGACACCAGCGTGGAGATAGGGGAGAATTTTTTACCCCTCATCCAATTGTACGCCTTGCGGTTGAAATGATAGACCCCAAACCAAACGAAAAAATTATAGATCCTGCTTGCGGAAGTGGTGGTTTCTTAATTCAAGCAATAAACCATGTTCGACAAAATAACCCAGAGTTCGATATAGCCACTTTTGTGCAAGAAAGTATTACAGGAATTGAATTTAATCCTGATGTCGCCCTTTCGGGAATGATTCGTTTAGTTTTTGAAGGTGGCACAGGTTCAGAAATTATCTGCACTAATGCGCTTATCGAAGATGAAAAATTAAATAATTCTTTTGATGTTATCTTGACCAATCCTCCTTTCGGAAATAAAGGCAAAGTAGAAGACCAGAAAATTCTTCAATCATATCTTCTTGCCCGGAAATGGCATAAATCAGCGTCCAATAGTTGGGAAGTTTCCCCAACCGTTTTAGCGGGTCAGTCGCCCGATATTTTATTTATTGAGAAATCTATAAAATTATTGCGGGTAGGTGGACGCATGGCAATTGTTCTGCCCGATGGTTTATTACAAAATATCTCTAATGGACCGATTCGCCATTGGTTGCGCTCCCAAACAAAAATATTAGGGGTTGTTTCCATACCGTCGGAAGCCTTTGTACCCTACGGCACTGGAATCAAGACATCACTTTTAGTAGTTCAAAAATTACCAGCAAACAATGATTCTTGTTTTATGGCACAAATCAAAAAAATAGGCTATGACGTTAAAGGACAAACAATATATAAGCGCAACGAGTCGGGAGTTATAGCCCGAACAAAATCAGGTTTGCCAATAGTTGACGATGATATAGATGATATTTCTCAATCTTTTAGGTCATTTATCAATGGGGAATTTGCACAAAACAGCGATTGTATTTATACAGTTAAAAACACCCTGCTCAATTCGAGACTGGATGCCGAACATTATTTACCCAATGACCAAAAATTATTAGAACATCTAAAATCTATTGGAGCGAAACCTTTAGGTGAAATTGCCGATATTTTGAGAGAGGCGGCTGATTTTCGTTTAGCTAGGGATAGTGAAATTAGATATATAGCTATTTCCGATGTTGATTATCGTACAATGCAAGTTGTTTCCCAACAAATAATCAAGGCACATGAGGCCCCATCTCGTGCAACTTATAGATTGTACAAAGGTGATATTATTACAGCAATTTCAGGAGCAAGTACAGGAACACCACGCCAAGCAACAGCCCTAATCACGGAAGATGAAGACGGAGCAATTTGCTCAAATGGATTTTCAGTATTAAGAAATATTCAGGGAGTCGAGCCTTTGTTTTTATTAGTATATATGCGAACAGACTTTTTTTTGCGTCAGATTAAAAGGTATATGACAGGTCATGCCATTCCTACTATTTTAGTAGATGATTTGTCTAAAGTTTTAGTGCCTATTCCACCCAAATCTCAACAGCAGAGAATAGCAAAAAGTATGACCGAAATTCAAGCAATTAGAAAAGAAGCGTTAAAAGCAAGTGAGAATGTTGTTCACGAAATGAGTTTTCTACTTGGCCAATTTGAGTAAGGCAAAAAGCAGGTTAAGCTTAGAACAAGTCTTAAGGTGGTTGATTTATCCCAACCTTAAGACAGGACTAGAATAGCTAGGATAAATCAACAGGGATTCTCAATTCGCCCGGGAAATGTGCGTCGCCAGGGCCGCCGATTGTAGGATGGGGGTAGTGGTGACGGAATCCGTCGCTAGGGTAAAGAGAGGATTGGAAAGGATACCAGCTAGGGAAGTCGCCACTAGGGAGAGGACAATACCCACCTGTAGGGGACGCATCCCGGTAAGAGTCCAATTGATAACGGGGTAATTTTTCACCGCGTCGGACATCTCTTGGGGTTCCTTGACTACCATCATTTTGACCACACGGATATAGTAGTAAATCGAGGCCACACTGGTGACTAAACCAACGAGGACGAGGGCATAAAGTCCCGCTTGCCAACCAGCCCAGAATAGATAAATCTTACCAAAGAAGCCCGCTAGAGGCGGAATTCCCCCCAAAGAGAGGAGACAGATGCTTAAACAGAGGGTTAGCAGCGGATCTTTCTGGTAGAGTCCTGAATACTCAGCGATCTGATCGGTTCCAGTTCTCAGAGCAAAGAGAATCACACAGGCAAAAGCCCCTAGGTTCATGAACAGGTAAATTAACAGATAGAAAATCATGCTAGAGTAACCCGCGTCAGTACCGGCGGTTAAACCAATCATGACAAAACCCGCCTGACCGATCGAGGAATAGGCTAACATCCGTTTCATGCTAGTTTGGGCTAAGGCGACCACGTTGCCGAGGATCATACTCAAAATTGCTAGAGCGATAAAGATAAACCGCCATTGTTCGCTCACTAGACCGAAAACCGTCACTAATAGGCGAATTGCTAGGGCAAAACCGGCCGCTTTGGAACCTACCGAGAGGAAAGCCACCACGGGAGTGGGTGAACCTTCGTACACATCAGGGGTCCACTGGTGAAAGGGAACCGCCGAAATTTTGAAGGCGATACCGGCAATCACAAAAACTAATGCGATCGCCAAGGCCAAGGACTGACCACCGTTAACATCGGTTAATTTTTGGGCAATGGCACTTAAACTGGTTTCACCTCCGGATAAACCGTAGAGAAGGGAAACACCATAGAGGAAAATCGCCGAACTAGAAGCTCCAATTAACAGGTATTTTAAAGCGGCCTCGTTCGATCGAGGATCCCGCTTCATGTAACCGGTCATTAGATAGGAGGAAATACTGAGCATTTCTAGGGAGATGAAGATCATCACCAATTCACTAGAGCCAGATAGGAACATTCCCCCGAGGGTTGCGGTGAGCATAATGGCCAAGAATTCCGCTAGGGAGGTTCCCGCTTGTTCCACATAACGGATAGACATCAGCACTGTGGAGGCGGTAGAAAGAGCAATAATCGCCCTAAAGACGATACTGAGATTATCGCCCTCAAAAGCCCCTAAAAAGGCCACTGGTTTCGGATTGTCCCAGGCAAAATAGAGAGCAACCACAGCAGCGAGCAGACCAGCGATCGCAACGTAGGGCAGCCAACTTCTGGCACTTCGTCCCACGATTAAATCGCCGATTAAAATCACCATCAGGGTAATAATCAGGATTCCTTCGGGCCAGATAACGCCGGCGTTTAGCTGACTGGCAACAAGACTAGAAAAATCCATATTGATTGAGGTTAAAGGAATTTGAAGTTAAAAAAGGCTTAATACAAGCTTAGGGCATTTCATCAGTGATTCAGTGATCAGTTATCAGTTATCAGTGATCAGATGTGAGTTTTCAGTTCACCGATCGCCGCTATCGGGTTAAAATTTCTAAAAACCCAGATAAATTTGAGATAATCTTAGCTTTTATGGGTATTATACTTGTCTATTGTCTTTTTTATCCTCTTGTCTCCTAGTCTCCTCAGCTAAGGGAAAATCTTTGATTTTTGCAGCCGAGCTAATTTCTGGTGGTGACAACTTGTCACCGAAATGTATCCACGTTAACAGGGAAAAAGTGAAAACTCAGGAAATCATGACATAGACTGGCATCGTTAGTTGTCGTTGAAGGATTCTGGTAAAATCAGGCTAGGGGAAACACCCGAAAAATCAATTGTTTTTGAGCCATCCGCTTGATTTTTTTGTGGAAAAATTTTCTAGTTCGCTCAATCCTTTTCCTTTAGCGATCGCTTGAATGAGTAACGAAACCTATCTCAATCATCCCACTTTCGGTCTATTATACAGAGTGTGTCTATTAGAAGAACATCGGGAATTATTCACCACTCTTTATGCCCAACGTCTTTTTTTTCTGGTGACGGTGGGACCAAAAAAAGTCTCGTTCGATCCGATTAGTCGTTCCGATGCTCGTCTTTTAGTGGAAAACCGGCTGCGAAATTTGCGCCGGGGCAGTAATGTGCAAGAATTTAACAGTCTCAACCAAACTTATCAACAAACCTTTTCAGTCTAGTTCATGACGATCGCTAGTCGTATCGAGTCCATCCGTCTTACCCTACCCCCCTGCACGCGTCTGATTGCCGTCAGTAAACAGGTATCGAGCGATTATATCCGTCAAGCTTACCGAGCAGGAGTGAGAGATTTTGCCGAAAGTAAGCTACAGGAAGCAATCTCGAAGCAGCAAGAACTAAAAGACCTCCCAGATATTTCTTGGCACTTTATCGGGCATCTACAGGCAAATAAAGCCCGCAAAGTCCTAGAATCTTTTGATTTAATCCATTCCCTCGATAGTTTAAAATTAGCCCAAAGACTCGATCGCCTGGCCGGGGAATTAGAGATTAATCCCCAAGTTTTGCTACAGGTGAAAGTTGTCGCCGATCCCGATAAGTTCGGTTGGGACAAGGCCGAACTCTTAGCAGCTCTTCCCGCTTTAGTCAACTGTCAACAGCTAAAAATTCAAGGTTTGATGACAATTCTGCCCCAGGGATTATCGGCTGAGGAAAAGTTAGCCGCCTTTGAAAAAACCAGCGATTTAGCCCAAATAATCGAGAATAGCTCTAGTTTATGCCTGCCCCATCTATCCATGGGGATGTCTAACGATTATCCCCTGGCCGTCAAGGCCGGAGCCACTTTGATCCGGGTGGGAACTGGTATTTTTGGCGATCGCATTTACTGAACCATCGGCGTAAATTTACAGAAAAAACCTCTAGAAAATTTAATAATCCGTGACAATATATCTTAAAATTACAACGTTCAGTCTAGAAACTGGTGGTTAGAAATGGGGAATGGACTTTTTCCCAATCCCTGAAAACTATTCCCCCTGATACCTGATAACTGAAAAGAGGGAACTAACCGCTGCCTCCAGACGACTAAAATGACGAACCCTTAACAAAATAGTTCCCCTGTACCAAATGAGAGCAAGAATTGTTAAAGGCCAATAAATAACCCCGACTCTAGACAAGACCACCCAAAAAAATCTTTTGAAGGACATTAGACTGTGAACAACATTTTTACCAAGCTCAAAGATTTTGTCGGTATCTCCGAACAACCAGAAGACGAAGATGAAACCGACTACGAAGAAATGAATTGGGAACAGTTTTCCCCCCAAGAGAAGGATCAAAACGAAGAAGAAGAACCCCTTAATCGTCGTCAACGCGAACCTTTAAATCTCAATACAGCCACATCTATGGGACTCAACAGAAGCAACGTGATCGGTATGCCAGGTATTAACAACAATAATGCAGAAGTAGTCGTGATCGAGCCCCATTCCTTCGAGGAAATGCCCCAAGTTATCCAAACCCTGAGAGAACGCAAATCGGTGGTTTTAAATCTCAACGTCATGGATCCCGAAGAAGCACAAAGAGCCGTGGATTTTGTCGCCGGTGGCACTTATGCAATTGACGGTCATCAAGAACGCATCGGTGAGAGTATTTTCCTGTTTACCCCCAGCTGCGTTAAAGTTAGCACCCTTTCCGGAACTATTCACGATATCGCCGACAACCCGAAAATGGCTCGTACCGTTTCCTCCGCACCTGCTTGGGGAGCCGAAAGCAGTCGATTAGCTCAATGAATCCTTCCATAGTCCTCTCGTCAGGTTTGTCGAAGCTAGAAATCGATCGATTTATCGAGAGGATGCGTTTTTTCTTGGTAGGATAGCTAAATCTCTCTTTTTTACTTTTTACTTTAAAAAATACTGTGTCTATTCGTTTAGGAATTATTGGCGGCGGCGTGATGGCTGAGGCCATTCTCAGCCGTTTATTAAAAAAAAATATTTATAGTCCCGAAACGGTGTTAGTCAGTGAACCCCAACCCCAACGGCGCAACTTTTGGGTTAATACCTACGGAGTACAAGTCAGTCAGGATAACCGGGAAGCCGCTAGAGCAACTGAGGTGTTAATCTTAGCGGTAAAACCGCAAATTTTAGAGCAAGTAGTGAATAGTTTGCTAGGAATACCCGAAAAACCCCTAATTATCTCGATTTTAGCGGGAGTTACCCTCAATCGCCTAGAAATGGGCTTTCCCGATCGGCCCGTCATCCGGACGATGCCTAATACCCCCGCCACGGTGGGACAAGGGGTTACAGCGATGGCGGCCGGTCGTCATGCGGAACCGGAACATCTGGCCGTAGCTAGAGATATTTTTACTGCGGTCGGTTCGGTGGTGGAAGTTCCCGAGGCTTTGATGGACGCGGTAACGGGATTATCGGGATCGGGCCCGGCATTTGTGGCCCTGATGGTGGAAGCTTTAAGCGATGGTGGTGTGGCGGCTGGATTACCGCGATCGATCGCGTCTCAATTGGCCATAGAAACAGTTTTAGGGACGGCAACCCTATTAAAAGAATCGGCCATACATCCGGGTGAATTAAAGGATCGCGTCACTAGCCCTGGAGGAACTACGATTGCTGGGGTGAGACAATTAGAAAAAGGCTCTTTTCGATCGACAATTATTGAGGCAGTGGTGGCGGCCTATCATAGATCTAAAGATTTAGGGCGTAGTTCTGAAAAGTAATCTTGGTATCTTTTTTAACCCATAACTGGTGTCTCGATCTGTGATAAGATACGCAGCAATTCTTGTCCAGAAAAAGTTATGAATAAGAAATCTTATCGTTTTGATTTAATGGCATTAATTGCCATTGCTGTTTTTTTTCTGGGGATTGTTTTCTGGAAAGTCCCGCTTCATTATCCCTATATCCTTAATTTTGATGAAGCGGTGGCCCTGGTACTTGCCTACGTCACTAAACAAGGTTATCGTCTCTACGAACAAGTTTGGCACGATCATTTATCGGGTTTATCTCTTTTACTAAATGGTTGGTTAAGCGTGACAGGATTTACTATCCATGCGGCGCGCCTTATGGTGCTTTCTTTGTCCACAATTATGTTAGGAATTTTTTATTTAATTCTGAGAGTTAATTGCGGAATATTGGCCTCTTGTTTATCAGTATTCATTCTCTCAACCTCTCCAGTGTATATTAACCTGTCAACGACAATGTTGCGGGAATTACCCTCACTTTTTTTTACAATCTTAAGTATTTTTATTATCTTTAAAGCCCTTCAATTCACGGGTAAGCTTAAGTATGGGCTGTATTTACTCAGCGCCATTGCTTTCGTTTTTTCCCTGCAAATTAAACTTGCAGGCATTACTATTATCCCAACTGTAGCTTTAATTATTTTTCTCAATCAACAGAATAGTTTTATTAAAAGAATCATTGATATTGTTATTTGGTCAGTCGCTGTCGTTTTAGTCTTTGTCTTGGGTTCCCTGACTATTTTTCCTTTTTCCTACGCAAATATCATTAAATCTCATGTCAGTGTTGCCGCTAGTTTCGCTCAAGAAAATCTCACCTTATGGACTCTCTTGCAAAGCGCCCTAAACTACGAACCAATTTATCTGATCGTCACAGTAATCGCTATTATAGCGATGGTTTTTACTCGCAATATAATACCACTTTTACCGCCGTTGGTCTGGTTAGGTTCTAATCTATTTAGATTTGCCACAGTTGCCCCAATTTGGCCTTATTATTATATCCATTTAATTTTTCCTGCCGTTTGGATAATTGCCTTATTTGTCGAACAGTTAAAAATTAGTGATAGTCTCGGGGAATTTAGGCAAAATCGCAAAATAACCCAGGAATTAGTTCTCAAAATGCTGATTTTTATCCCCCTGTCTGGTCAATTTATCTTTAATACCTTGAGAATAATCACCAATCGTGATCCCTCAATTAATGCCTATGTTCAATTTAATAAAAGGTATCAACCTCTTTTAGCAGAAGCTGTGTTTGAAAAATTTAAAAACTCCGATAAACTTCTGTTAACCGACAATCCTCACTATATATATCAATATTTCTTGAAAACACCCCCCGAAACTGCTGTCATCACCAGAAAGAGATTTATCAATCAGAATCTTGATGGGGATTTTATCCTAGAAGTTATCGAAAAAAGACAGCCAGATTTGGTTTTCCTCTATCGATTTGAAAAGGAATTTCTGCAATCACCGAAACTCAAGGATTATTTAGAGAAAAATTATATCCAGTTCCCCGACCAGCAAGAAAAAGGAACCCTCTTTATCAGTCCGAAAACTTGGCAAGAATATCAAAGTAAGGATAATTAGAAATTGTGGACGGGGACTATTAACGTTTTTTCTTTTTTACCGGTTTTTGAGCCACTTTTCGAGAACGTTTATAGGCCGATCCGATCCAATCACTACAACTATGACTCATCGCTCCTAATTCTAAACCCAGGAAAATAGCGATCGCTACCTGGGGATGGTGATGCCATAAGGCGAGCGCTTGCTGCGGCCACAGTCGCCAATCCCAGTCTATACCCCAGAAACTTTGCAGGATCGGAATGATGACGATCGCCGCTAGTAAAAGAAAACTACCGAAGTAAAATAACCGAAAAATTGTGCCGATCAATAAACCGTGGGATAACCAACCGCGATGACGGATCATGGAACGATAGGGTAGCCACAACCAGCGCAGATAACCCCAACGTTTGTATTGTACCGAGTGGATGTCAAGATCCGGCCCAAACAGGAATCCGCTAAACAAATAACTGGCCAAGAGTAACAGGGTTAATTTACCACTGCCACTGACCAAAAAACTCGCCCCCGCAATCGGTGGCAGCAGAATTAGGGTAATGCGATCGTGAGTTCGACCAGAGGGCATCGGAAAAAAATTAACTTGCTCAAAAAAATAATATACTTTTTTGAAAATATATGTTATACTGAGAAAGTACGAAATTGATTCGGGCGTTTAGCTCAGTGGTAGAGCGCCTGCCTTACAAGCAGGATGCCGTAAGTTCGACCCTTACAACGCCCATTTATTCCCGTATTTGCTCATCAAGCTCTTATTCCCGATCGCAGGTTGAGATTAAAACTCTTGAGGGGAATTGCTGCTGGAAGGCAAAATTGGGACTGATTGCTGGTAAGCTAGTTAGTATGTCAGTAACTGGTTTTAATTGAATAGAAGATAGATTTTGTCTTCGATCCCCCCTTAATCCCCCCTTGATAAGGGGGGTATCTGGCAGTTTTTAACACCTACCTACTTACTAGGATTAACTCATTGCGGCACACCGGTTATATGGCCAATTGGAAATGTATTAAAAATTGTGGAGCTTGTTGTCAACTAAATCCCGATGAGCGTCCTGACTTAGAAGAATATCTTACTCCCGCACAATTAAGTCAATATCTCAGCATGGTGGGGGAAGAAGGTTGGTGTATAAACTTTGATCGCCAAACCCGTCTCTGTACCATTTATGACCAGAGACCAGAATTTTGTCGTGTTCAACCCGATATTTTTGGCAAAATGTATCAAATTGAACCGGGAGAATTTGAGCAATTTGCGATCGATTGCTGTCATCAACACATTGAGGATCTTTATGGGGAAGATAGCCTAGAAATGAATAGCTATCGTCAGCAAGTAGGCTAAGATTTACCCCTATCCCAGAAATAACTCAGACGGAGAAGAAAATAAGTGGTCTAGTTATTTTCCCTAGCTTCTCGATGGCTAAACCGGTAAAATTACGGAATTGATTGTTTCCCTGTTGAGGAGAAGTCTATAGGAAACTCAAAACCTCTAGGGGTGCAGAGTTTGAGTTCAGGACAGGGAAAAACTATCATGGAAAAACCAGAAAAACAGCGCCGCAGACGCGGGGTTATCCTCACCCCCACGGGACTAGAAAAAATACTTACTGCCAAACAAGAAGCGGAGTATCGGGATAATCGCGGTCATCGTTTCACCCTAGAAGTCCTCAGCGAGAAAACTCTTTTAGGGGTAGATACTCTGATGAAGGTATTTGCTTGTGAATCGGGAGTGGATAAACAAACCCTGAAACATTGTTTTCAAGCCTTTAATTTAACTTTAGAAAATGGCGATTATTATCGTCCTAACTTACCAGAAACTGATACTATTAATCCTCAACTATTGCCTGAGTTACCAGAGGGACAAGTCCCCCTCAATTCCCCCTTTTATATTCACAGAAACAATCTAGAACAGACTTGTTATCAAGAGATCTTGCGCGGGGGTAGTCTTATCCGGATTAACGCAGCCAGAAAAATGGGAAAAACTTCCCTGATAACCAGAATTATTAATCATGCACAACAACAGCAATACCATACACTTTATTTCAGTTTTCGGTTAGCAGAAAGCTCAATTTTTCAAGATTTAAATCACTGGCTGCGTTGGCTTTGCGTTAGTATTAGTCGCCAGTTAGATTTAGAAAATCATCTCCCACAGGATTGGGATGATTTCTTGGGGGGTAAAATTAACTGTAAAATCTATCTAGAAAAGCATATTCTCTCCCATCTCGATCACCCTTTAGTGCTTGCCTTTGATGATCTTGAATATCTTTTATCCTATCCACAGCTAAGGGAAGAATTTTTTAGTATTCTGCACCTCTGGCACGAGGAAGGCAAAAACAAACCTCTCTGGCAAAAATTACGTTTAATTGTTGCCTATTCCCCTGCACAGGAGGTTGATAAAACCTCAGATACCTATCAATCTCCTTTCAGTCTTGGTTTACCGATCGAATTGCCTAATTTTACCAGCGCACAAGTACGAGAATTAAGTAAAAGACAGGGATTAGATCATAATTTTGACTACGACAAATTACGGATATTTCTAGGAGGTAATCCCTATTTAATTCGTCTTGCTTGCTATCATATTGCTCGGGGTGATTGTACCCTAGAAACCATTCTAGCTACTTCTATTGACGAGGAAAATAATATTTTTGCAGATCATCTTAAACGTTTACTTTCGCATCTGCAATACTTAAAGGGCAATTTAGCGGCTATCTTTGCTAAGGTGGTGATGGCAGAAAAAGACATAGAAATTGATTTAATTGCCGCTTTTCACCTAGAAAGTCTCGGACTAATTCACCGACAAGGTAAGTTTTGCCGAGTGAGTTGTCCTCTCTACCGTCAATATTTTAGCGAATATTTCCAGCAACGTTCTGTTTTTTTGCCTCGAAAAACTTCTATCCTCGCCAAAAAAATTACGCTTGCTCACTTTGATAATTCCGAAAAAAGTCGCTATGCTATCTAGTTTATTGAATGTCATTATGAGGGAGTGATACTAAATACTGTTTAAAAAGTATAGGAGAGTGGCAAGTTGGTTTTTAAAGTTCGAGTGGAATAGGCTTATAGTTCCTGTGTTTTACGAATAAAACTTTTCGTACTCATCATGATCGCCAATCCAAAACCAGGTCACTGTATCCCCTGACAGCACTCCCAAAGCTCGATGACTCTTCGTTACACGCACTGACCAAATATCTTCGTCGCTGTCAATACACTTAAAATGTAACGATGGATGAAACGGATTCTCTACCCATAACCGATATGCTTTCCTGGCTCCGGCTTTGACTGCTGGCTTCAAGTCGCGATACTTCTGCCAAAATGAGGGCAATGTCGCGGAATTCATAGCTGCTCATAATCCATCGGTGCGGACAATCCTGCCGCAATCTCTTCTTTGGCTTTCCGTGCTGCTGCGACTAGATTATTCTTCGTCTGTTTAAACGACTGATCCCATCGTTTTTCCTCTTCAATTTCTGCAATATAAGCTCGAACATACTCTACTAACTGCTCTTGAAGCTCATCAGGCAGAGACTCAACCATCTTGATGATCGTGGTAATAGCAGGAGAGGGCATAGCATCTATCAGGGTAGTAGGTTTTCTCTATTCTACAACGTCCACCGCAAACCCAAAATGATATGATCTTTGTTTCCTCTGTGTCTGGAGTGGTTTTTATTAAGTAGGTAGGCGTTAAAAGTTGTCAGATGCCCCCCTTATCAAGGGGGGATTAAGGGGGGATCGGCACCCCCCTTATCAAGGGGGGCAGGGGGGATCGAACCTAAAATCCATTTTTAATTTAATTATAACCAGCTACTTAATGAGCCTCGCTCAAAACCAAACAATTCATAATTCAAGAGCGAGGTATTTATGGGTAAAGAAGAAGAAATACTTAAACAATGGCGAGAACTGACACCGGAAAAGCAACAAAAAGTTTTACAATTTGTTCAAACACTGAAATCTAAGTCAGAAACAACAGCACCACTTAATTAGGAGTCTAACCCATGAGCGGCCCCACCATCGAAACCGATTTAGGAAAAATCCTAGACCAGATTAATCAGAATCTTAAAGAGACCAATCAGAAGCTAGACGCGCTCCAGAAAGATGTCACAGAGATCAAGATTGTTCAAGTCAGATTCGAGGCCGAAGTCAAGGGAGATCTCAAGGCATTACAGGGAGAATTCAACACCTTACAAGGTGATTTAAAAGAGATTAAAGGCTCCCAGAAAGCCCAAATTTGGGCATTAATCACCATCTTGGCAACAGCAGTTATCGGAACTGTTATCCGCTTTGTCATCACTGTTCCCCCTGTTAGCAACCCCTAACTTCCACTGCCGGGGAACAGGCTTCTGGTTCCTGTTTGATATTCAGGTAGAATTAATGATAGAATTGGTGCGTTACGGCGGATTGTTAATTTTGGTTTTTTGACGGGATTTGTAACCGCCTAAGGGAGCCTACACATCTTCTCTCAATGAGATCATCAATTTTTTTTAGGTACTTAATCAAATTTCTCCAGATGATTTATGAGTATCCTCTACTGTCTCAATCCCGAATGTTCCCATCCTCAAAATCCGACTCATTATAGCTATTGTCAAGGATGTGGCGGAAATTTAAGCCAAACTAGCCAATCATATTCTTTTCATAGCCGTTATCTCATTGTCGGAGTATTAGGCGAAGGCGCATTCGGTAGAACTTATCAAGCTAAGGACTTGAATTTTAAGGAAAAACCCCGGGTTATTAAAAAATTTATTGCTCAAATGCAGGGAGCTGCTCTGGAGAAGTCTAAGGAGTTATTTCAAAGAGAAGCGGAAAAATTAGACGAATTAAAACACGAACAAATTCCCACCGTTTATGATTATTTCTCTCAGGGGAACTCCCTCTATTTAGTGCAGGAGTTTATTGAAGGAGAAACCCTGCTTCAAGAGTATCAAAGAGAAGGAAGATTTAGTGAACAGAAAATCAAGGAAATATTACAGCAATTATTACCAGTCCTTGTCTATCTCCATTCTAAAGGATTGATCCATCGTGACATCAAACCGGATAACCTGATGCGTCGTCGGAGTGACGGTAAATTGATGTTAATTGATTTTGGGGGAATTAAAGAGCAAACTTCCCAAATGGGGACAGGTTTATATACTCCGGGTTATGCTGCTTATGAACATATCATGGGCAGTGCAGTCGCCGCTAGTGATTTATATAGTTTAGCCGCTACCTGTGTCCGTTTATTAACAGGATGTTTCCCCCAAAGTAACAATAATTTGCCAGATCCAGTCTATGCTGTGGATCAGCGGCGATGGTTATGGCAATCGGTATTAAAATCGCAAAAAAGATCAATTAGTGATTTTTTAGCGAATCTCCTCAACAAGATGTTAGAAGATAAGTCTAGTCAGCGCTATCAATCAGCTTCAGAAGTTCTGACAGTGTTGAATAATCCTCCCTCAAGTAGAACTGTAGTACAATCTCGTCCCGTTTCACCTCCTTCTACTAAACGTAAATGGCTATATAACGGCATCGGGATGATTGTATTTGGGGGGGCGATCGGACTAGCAATTTACAGTATGGGCAATTATAATTTAGGAGATAAGCAAGGGGCGATTGCCGACTACAATCAAGCGATTAAACTCAATCCTGACTATGCTGATGCCTACAATAATCGCGGAAATGCTAAGTCTGATTTAGGAGATAAGCAAGGGGCGATTGCCGACTACAATCAAGCGATTAAACTCAATCCTGACTATGCTAATACCTACTTTTGGCGCGGACTTGCTAAGTCTGATTTAGGAGATAAGCAAGGGGCGATTGCAGACTACAATCAAGCGATTAAACTCAATCCTGATGATGCTGATTTCTACAATAATCGCGGATGGGCTAAGTATAATTTAGGAGATAAACAAGGGGCGATCAAGGACTACAATCAAGCCATTAAACTCAATCCCGACTTTGCTTTTCCCTACAATAATCGCGGATGGGCTAAGTATAATTTAGGAGATAAACAAGGGGCGATTGCGGACTACAATCAAGCGATTAAACTCAAACCTGACTTTGCTGTTCCCTACTATAATCGCGGTTTAAGATACAAAGAATTAAATGACAATGAAAAGGCAATTAAAGATTTTCGCCAAGCGGCCAAACTTCATCAACAACAAAATAATCAAACCTGGTATAAAAATTCTCTGGATAGACTAAAAGAATTAGGTGTTTCCAATTAAATTAGACCTCTTGCAAAAGTCTTAAGTCGATCCTTGTACAGCAACATTTTTGAAGATTATCAACTACTAATAAATAATTAACTGAAAGTCCCTCCCATTATTGTTTCTATCGTTTGTTTTCGGATTTAT
>NZ_JADEXI010000741.1:0-1973 GCF_015207185.1 Microcystis sp. LEGE 08355
AACTCTGAAATTTTCGGCTTAGTTGCTGGCAGCTTGCCGCCAACTCACTCCTCTAGATAAGTATTTTGACTCAGGCATCTTCCTCTTTCGAGACGTTGTGACACTTAGGGTGCGGAATGTGGGTTATTAATCTACAACAAGCGGCATTAGAGTCTGCACCGACTGAGATCGCCGCCATTGCCTCTGAAGCTGGTTATTTACAAGGAATTGACGCGCCAGCAGTCTATTGGTTAAATAATATTTGTGCCAGCACGGGAGTAGGGGTGATTCACGGAATTATCAGTGGCTTTCTCCCTATCGATTCTGGTTTAGATTGGATTTATGATTTTCCCAATTCTAATTGGCTAAAAACCAATATAGACCATCTGCAAAGTTCTGACTGTTATTTCTGTTCTTCCTTATGCACCCTTTAAGGAAGGAAAGGGGGGTTTCCCTACTTTTTTTATAATTGGAGTGAAATCCCTCTATTTTTCCCTTTCTCTAACTTGGCTATGTCCTTACCTACTATCACAACTCTAGAAGAACTTGTCCCTGAATTAGCTCGATTAGCGAATTATCCTAAGTCTGATCAGAAACAGATTGATAATTTCTTAAATTTAATACAAAATGCTGTACGATTATGGATAATCGAGCAATCTTTTTATGATTTTAATAGTGATTTTTTTGTGGAAATAGACCAAGAATGGTTTGACTGTATTACTTGGATAGATAAATTATGGACAAAAATACCAGATGTTCAAAATAAAAAATTAGAAGATTTACTACTAGGAGAATATCCGCTATTTTATCAACAAAAATGGCAAGAGCAAATAATTGCCAGATATCAACTTAGCTCTGAAAATTTGCAACAAATTTTATCTTCTCATATTTTTAAAGTAACCCAACGAACTTTAAGAAATAATTTTAAGCGACTTGCCCAATTAAATCAGCCAAAATTAATTAAATCAGCTTCTCTTAAAGGTCACTATAAAAAAGTTGTCTCTTCATCTCTAAATTCATTAGATAATTGCAATTTAATTAAGCATAATAATGATATAATTACTGAAAATAATTGGTTAAGTTTTCTCAATGATGGTCTATCTACTATTGCTGAACTACTAACAACTAAAATCAATGGACATCAAAGATTTTTTATTCAAGCTGAATATATTGTTCCTGAAGCTCTACAGGATAAAGTAGCAGATTGGGCAGACAATTTAAAAGAATTTTGGAAACAGTCTCTAATTTCTCCTATTAAAATAAAATACTATAGTGCTAGTAAAAATATAACAAATTACTACATTATTTATCCTGTTTCTATTCATTATTCTCAGAGAGCCTATTATTTGTATGCTTTTGGAGAAACACCAGATCAAAACAGTTCTCAAGCACTTCAATGGTATGGCTACCGGTTAGAAAGGATATTATCTTTGAAACAGATAGCTTGGGATTTTTCCGATCTAACTAAACGGCTTAGATCGCAGATACACAAAAACGATAAAATTAATCATTTATACAGTCCCGACTATATTCAAGAGCAATTAGAATTGGCTTATGGATTCAGTTTTTATCGTGAATTTAATACGATGTTATTGCGTTTCGATCAAGACTATTATCAGCGTCATGTTAAAAATACAATCCGTCACTCTACTTTTCAAAAAATCGAAAATATTCAAGAAGTAAAGAAAATGATTATCGAGCAAATTGACTCAGAAATAGACAACACCAAAAAAATCCAAAGAGAAAAATTATTGGCAAAAGTTAATTGCGCTTCCGAAGATGTTTAGGCTCTTCGTTACCCTTTATGCTAAATCAACAGACAAGATGCCAAGATAACATACTTCTAACCCAAAAATTCCGAAAGTTTCTAAAGCCATAGCCTCTTCGTTTTATTAGTTTAAGTTTATTATTGATTCCCTCGACTAATCCATTCGTTGTCCTTCGCTCGAAATAACTAATTATTTCTCCAAACCAGTTTCGGATTGTTTGACAAC
>NZ_JADEXI010000742.1:0-1965 GCF_015207185.1 Microcystis sp. LEGE 08355
CAGTTATCGCGAGGCAGTGCTAGATTTTCGCGGATTACATACTGCCTGTATTTGTGGTGCCAATGGTGCAGGAAAATCCTCTTTACTGGAAGCAATTACTTGGGCAATTTGGGGGGAAAGTCGCGTCTCGATTGGTGATGATGTGATTCATGCGGGCAGCGATTATGCGCGGGTAGATTTCGAGTTTAGTTATGGGGGAGAAATCTATAAAATTATCCGTAGTCGTCACCGGGGGGGGAAAGCTTCTGGTTTAGATTTTCAGGTGATTAATGATCAAAGTTTTCGTCCTTTATCGGGTAAAAGTATTAAAGATACCCAAGCACAGATTAATACTTATCTAAAAATAGACCATAAAACTTTCATTAATTCTGCTTATTTACGACAGGGACAAGCGGACGAGTTTATGAAACAGCCTCCCAGTGGTCGTAAACAGATTTTAGCAGAATTATTACAACTCGATCGCTATGAAATTTTAGCGAATAAAGCTAAGGATATATCGAAACAATTTGATGGACAGTCCCTCCAGATTGAGCAGCAGGTAGAAACTATCAAACTCCGTCTTCAGGAGAAAAATTCTTATCAAGAACACCTGCAAGAGTTAAGCAGCCAAATTAACCAAATTAATCAAGAACAAGAGGTAAATAATCGGCGTTTACAGCAACTGCAAGGGGAGGAAAATCAGCGTCAGAATTGGGAAAAACAGCTGCAGTGGCAAAGAGAACAGGAGCGAGCTTTATTAGCAGAAATTGAGAGATTAGACCGGGAAAAAGTTAGTCTAGACAATCAATTAAATCAAATAAGGACTATTCTTCATCGCAAAAATGACATTATCACCGCACACGAGCGCCTAATCAATTTAGACCAGAAAGAGGCCAGTTTGTCAAGTCAATTGCAAGCTTGGCAACAGGCCCAGTATGATAAACAACAATTAGAACAGAAATTACAGCAAAAAATTAACGAATTTACCCTTCCCATCCAACAAACGAGCGCTCGTTTAGAAGAATTGGGAAGACAGGAACAAGAAACTCAAAAAATTATCGAGCAAGCGGGGGATATTCAAGCAGGATTAGAGAAATTAAATTATCATCGTCAACGTCTTCAGGAATTGGATAGATTAGCTTTAAAATATGCTCCTTTAAATAGCCGAAAAGCTGATTTAAATATGCAGTTGGAACGGGAAAAAGCTAAGATCAATGCTCGTTGGGAACAACTGCAAAGAAATCGGCAACAATTAGAGACAGAAATCGCTCGTATTCCTCTACTAAGAGAGGAAGCTCTCAATTTAGCCAAACGGATTAAGGAACTGGATAAAAAACAAACCTATTGTGAACGAGTTGAAGAAAAGGAAACTCTTAAACAAGTGGATAAAAAAAGTTTATTGGATCAACAGAAAAGATATGAAGAACAACTTTTAGAGTTAACTGATAAATTGGAAAAATTAAATATTCCCGATTCGGTTTGTCCTCTGTGTGAACAGAATTTAGACAGTCATCACCGTCATCAAGTAATCAGGAAAACCCATCAACATCAAGAACAAATTCAAGAGCAAATCTGGTCCCTACAGGAAAGGATGGCAGACTGCGATCGAGATTTAAAACGTTTAGGGGAGGAATTAGCCCAAATTAAACAAGAATTGCCAGCAAGATCGAATCTACAACAAAAATATGTGCAGTTGGAAGTCAAGTTAGAAACTATTGAAGAAAAGGAAATAGAACTAGAGAAAACCGAGGAGATACTTGTGGAGTTAGAAGCACTTTTAAGCAGTGGCAATTATGCCCTAGAATTACAGCAAGAATTACAAATTGTCAATCAAGAAATCGCCTTTTTAAACTATGATGAACAAAGTCATGCTTTAGTCAGAGGAGAAGAAAAAAGATGGCGTTGGGCAGAAATTCAAGAATCAGAACTTAAGCAAGCAAACCGTCGTTTAGCTAATATCAAGGCCGAGAAACCTAATTTAATTAA
>NZ_JADEXI010000743.1:0-1963 GCF_015207185.1 Microcystis sp. LEGE 08355
TGTATAAGAGACAGGTTTCGGGGTGACGGGTTGGGGAGTCGGGGAATTAGTAGCGGTGGGTTTTGGGTGTAGGGGTAATTTGCTCGGATCCACCACCGTTAAAACCGTACCAGCGATCGCACCTAAACCGACACCAAGGATAGAGAAGCGAAGAACCTGAAGGAGAAAAGAAGCGATTAGGTTAGGTTTACGTTGTTTTTTTGCCCTTTTAACGGGTACAGACCTTTTTTTACTGTTTGAGTCCATGGACCTAGGGGACCCAGGGCCGGATTGAACTTTACTAGGACGACGAGTTACTTGACGAGTCACGGTTTTCCTCAAGGGTATCCAGATTTATTATCAATCGCTAGGAGAATTTTTTTTCTTGCCCTTGAGACTATCAAGACCGAGAAAAAGTTGCCCGATACTTTCAATATGACCGATAATACCCCGCAGCAGGGCTAATTCCTCCACCGTGGGCCGGGCCCGATGATAAAATTGCCGGAATTTCTCCATCCTAGCGGCGGCGGTGTGGGGGTAAAGATAGCCAATTTTGAGCAAAAAGCTCTCTAAGTGCTGATAATAGCCTTCTAGAGCTTCAAAAGTGGCATTAGGGAGCGTTTCTACCGGGGTTTCGAGCCTATTTTCCCTGGTCATTTGGTACAGTTCGTAGGAGCAAACCGCCACCGCTTGGGCGAGATTGAGGGAGGAATATTGAGGATTAGCGGGAATACCGACAAAACGCTGGGCGTGGTTCAGTTCGCTGTTACTTAAACCCCGGTCTTCTGGCCCGAAAATTAGGGCCGATTCTAGGTTAGGGGTGAGTAACCAGGGTAAGGCGGTCCGGGGTGTTTCAAGGGGAGTATTCAGGTGACGGGGTTTCGAGGTGGTGGCAATGATGCGATGACAACCCTGCAAAGCTTCCCCAAGGGTGGCTACCTGTGAACAGTTTTCTAGGACTTCAATCCCGTGTACTGCCATGCGTCGCGCTTCTTCTGCAAGGATATCACAGACGGGATTGACGATAATTAAGCGACTTAAGCCCATATTCCGCATAATTCTGGCAGTGGAACCCACATTTAAGGCTCCGGCTGGTTCAACTAAAATAATTCTCAGGCGATCGAGTGGGCAACTCTGATTATTTTCATCTACACTCATAGATAAGGCGCAGTTTTTGACTTTTTAATTTTAATCATGGCACGTCAGGTCTCGAAGTCCGATCTTCCCAGTAAAATTTGTCCCGTTTGCGGTTTATCCTTTACTTGGCGCAAAAAGTGGCAAAACTGTTGGCATGAGGTCAAATACTGTTCGGAACGCTGTCGTCGTCGCAAGTCCTCGGCCAATCAGTAGATCTCCTGCAAACAGAAAAAATCTTCCCTTAGGTGAGGAGACAGGAAACAGGAGAGAGGAGACAGCTTATCAGGGATCAGACTTGAGTTTTTAGTTCACTGTTTACTAATCCAGTGAAAAAGCGTTCGACTGACGGCTGACGGTTTAGATGGGTAATTAATTAAACCTCTTGCATAATTAATTTTTCATGGTTCAAAAACGGCAAAAATAAGGATTAAATGGCATAAAATCTGTAAATAGACCATTTAATTGATTAATGCTCATTTTTAATTCTCCTGACTACTGGCTACTGGCTACTGACTCCTAACCCTAACAACGATTTTTGATTTCTGCAAGAGGTCTATTGTTTTAGGTACTGTATTAGCTTTTAATTTTACGGTTAATTTAGTAAGCTGATACTTGGCTAAATTAACTTTTTCTTAAGAGAATCTGAATGCACATTGCCTGGTTAGGAAAAAAATCTCCTTTTTGCGGTAACGTTACCTATGGGCGAGAAGTGACTAATTCCCTGCTCGATCGAGATTATCAAGTCAGTTTTCTGCATTTTTCTTCCGAAAAACCCACCGTAAGCGATTGGCCTGACTTTTACGACGAAATCACCCTGCCACGTCTCTATAGTTCCCAAGTCTATACT
>NZ_JADEXI010000744.1:0-1954 GCF_015207185.1 Microcystis sp. LEGE 08355
GTGTGGAAAGTAGGTCTATACTGATAGTTTATTCCGCAAAATAGTCCTAAAAGTTTTGCCCAATAAGCACTTCAGGATTCCATAAGCCAAAATTATCACACAAAGTCGAGAAGAGCCATATATCCTGGTCAATAATCAGTGATCAGTAAACAGTAAACAGTGAACAGTGAACAGTGAACAGTGAAAAGACAGCAGGAAACTGCTATTTAATACTGCTCGCTTAATAGACCTCTTGTAAAAATCAAAAATTGTTGTTAGGGTTAGGAGTCAGTAGCCAGTAGTCAGTAGTCAGGAGAATTAAGAATGAATAATAATCAGTTAAATGGTCTATTTACAGACTTTATGCCATTTAATCCTTATTTTTGCCGTTTTTGAACCCTGAAAAATTAATTATGCAAGAGGTTTAATACATACTGCTCACTTAAAACTCAAATCTGATAACTGATAACTGATAACTGGTAACTGATAACTGATAACTGATAACTGCTCAATGTCGATCGCTCTCAACGTTAACATCAAAGGTAATGGCTATCCGATCCTCTGTCTGCACGGTCATCCCGGTTCGGCTGGTAGTATGTCTGTATTTACCGATCATTTTTGCCAACGCTGGCAAACCCTGGCCCCGGATCTGCGCGGCTACGGGAAAAGTCGTTATCGCCTCGATTTTCAGCTAGAAGAACATCTAGAGGATTTAATCGGACTGCTCGATCGCCAAAAAATCCAGCAATGTTTAATTCTCGGTTGGTCTTTGGGGGGTATAATCGCCCTGGAGTTAGTATTGCGGCATCCCGATCGCTTTCCTGGTTTAATTCTAGTTGCCTCGGCCGCGCGGCCTTGGGGTAGCCATCCTCCTGTCCGCACCACAGACTTAGTTTTGACGGGGATGGCGGCAATTCTCAATCAGATCAAACCGGGATGGCGTTGGAATATTGATACTTTTGCTCGTCGTTCCCTGTTTCAGTATCTTTTTTCACAACATCAAGCGATCGCCTATCGCTATCTTGCTCAAGATGCTGTTCCCGCCTACTTAGGCACTTCTCCAGCTGCCGATCGCGCTTTAAATCGGGCTTTAAAAAAAGGTAACAATTGTTTAAAATCTCTTGACAAAATCACAATTCCCTGCTTAGTTCTGGCGGGGGCAAATGATCGCCATATTACCAGTGCCTCGAGCCAAGAAACGGCCGAAAACCTGAAACTGTCTGAGTGGAAATGTTACCCCGATACGGCCCATCTGTTCCCTTGGGAAATCCCCGACTTAGTTTTAGGGGACATTGATCATTGGTTAGGGGAGCATTTTAGCGATAAACTGGCAGAGTGAAGTGAAAACTACTGCCGTGGTCGGGGACACTATCCACCCAAATTTGACCGTAGTGGGCGCGAATAATCTTGCGACAGACCGATAAACCGATGCCATAACCTTCTTTCCCCTCATCCCGTTTGAGACGCACATGACCCTCAAAAATATGCTCTTGTTTTTCTTCGGGAATGCCGGGGCCAGTATCACTGATGCTCACTTGTACTTTTTGAGTAGTACGATGGAGGACAGAAAGGGTAATTGCGCCGCCAGCGGGGGTATATTTGATGCCATTCTCCAAGAGATTAATAATCACCTGTCGGATTAACTCCTCATCAGCATAGACGGGGGGCAGATCTTGGGGGATATCGCTTTGGAGAGTTAAGGTCTTTTCCTGAAAAGTATCGGTAAATTGAGACAAAATTTCCTGACAGAGGGATTGCAGATAAAATTTAGTCTGTTGGAGCGTGAATTGCGCCGCCATGCTCTTAGAAGCTTGCAGAATATCTGTGATCAAACGGTTCATAATCCGGAACTGTTTGCGGGCCTGTTGGTGCAGTTGTTCTCGTAATTGCAGACTGCGCTCAGTATCTGGTTAATTATAGGCTAATTCTAGAGTTTCCACGGCGATGGCAGCGGCGGTGAGAGGACTGCGTAAAT
>NZ_JADEXI010000745.1:0-1954 GCF_015207185.1 Microcystis sp. LEGE 08355
GGTGATGGGGAGATAGGGAAATGGGGAAATTTTAACTAATACCCCAAAACCCCAAAACCCAAGAGCCAAAATTAGTATTCTGGTACGGTGGAATCGACTTCGCGACTCCAGGCGCTGATACCACCTTTGACGTTAATTCCTTCGATACCTGCCTCTTTGAGGATAGCGAGGGCTTTAGCGGAACGTCCCCCCATCTTACAATGGGCGATGAGACGATAACCGTTGACTAATTCCTTAATTTTGGGAATTGCCGCACCATTTTCGATATCGGGTAGGGGAATTAATACCGAGTTGGGTATCTTAGCGATTTGGTACTCGTTGGGATTACGCACATCGATGAGAATGTAATCATTGGCATTGCTGTCAAGTAGTTCCTTTAACTCTACTACGGTCATTTCTGTCATTTTTTGCTGTTCTGCCGCTTCTTGTGCTTTCGCTTGCGGAATACCGCAGAATTGTTCGTAATCAATTAGTTTTTCAATGACGGGACGGATGGGATTCGGACGCAATTTTAACTCGCGGAATTTCATTTCCCAAGCATTGTAAAGCAGTAAACGACCACTGAGGGTATCCGGTGCGCCGAGGATAATTTTAATGGCTTCTGTGGCTTGAATTGTGCCGATTACTCCGGGTAAAACCCCTAAAACGCCGCCTTCCGCACAGGAGGGAACCATCCCCGGTGGTGGCGGTTCGGGATAGAGATCGCGGTAGTTGGGACCGCCTTGGTAGTTAAAAACGGTTGCTTGTCCTTCAAAGCGGAAAATTGAGCCGTAGACGTTGGGTTTGTCGAGAAGAACACAAGCATCATTAGTCAGATAACGGGTGGGGAAATTATCCGTCCCGTCGATGACTACATCATAGGGGGCTAAAATGTCAAGGGCATTTTCGGAACTTATGCGGGTTTCGTACAAATCCACCTGACAGTAGGGGTTAATTTCTAGAATTCTGTCCTTAGCGGAAACAATTTTCGGTTTACCTACCCAAGAAGTGCCGTGAATAATTTGACGTTGCAGATTGGAACTATCGACGATATCGAAGTCAACAATACCGATTCTACCGATGCCAGCCGCCGCTAGATAGAGTAAAAGCGGGGAACCGAGTCCCCCGGTGCCGATGCAGAGAACACTGGCGGCTTTTAGTTTTTTTTGACCTTCTAAGCCCACTTCGGGCAGAATAATGTGTCGAGAGTAGCGTTGAACCTCCTCTTTGGAAAGTTTGATCGCCGCGAGATTAGGATTTAGCATAGATTGGGTAAATAGTGAAACCTGACTCGATTCGGGCTAGAATTTCGTCTCAGCACGGTTTAGAGACAAAAATCAGGAAGACTCGATCGCTTCCTGGATTTTTAATTCTTTCTATGCTTATGATAGTGTGAGGGTCTGGCTCCCTGTTGTTAATATTAGTTAACTTTCCCCTGCTACTTGGGCGCGGTATTCACTAGCGGAGAGGGTGTCAGCCAAGGCATTATCGGGATTTTCTACCCGCACTTTTAATAACCAACCCTCCCCGTGGGGATCATCGGCAATTAATTCGGGGGAGTCAATCATCCCTTGATTGCGATCGACTACGGTCCCCGAGACGGGAGGATAAAGTTCTTCTACCGCTTTTACCGATTCGATCGTGCCGAAACTACTACCTACTTCCAGTGCCTCTCCCAATTCGGGCAATTCTAGAAACACGATATCACCTAATTGATCGACGGCAAAAGCACTAATTCCCAAGGTAGCGATTTCACCTTCGAGTCTGACGTATTCGTGGGTTTCTAGGTATCTCAAATCCTCGGGATATTCCAGTTCCATCGTCTGTCTCTAAATATTTACAGCATCAGTTAGTTTACTAGATCTCTTGGGGAAAATGTTCATCGGCTAGGGCTGTTTTATTGCCGATCGCTACCTAGGGTTTGGTGAAAAAGTTTTTCGGTGGTGGCAGGGTGTGGGGTGTGGGGTGTGAGGTG
>NZ_JADEXI010000746.1:0-1948 GCF_015207185.1 Microcystis sp. LEGE 08355
TTGACCCGGGAGGCAATGGCAGAGTTGGAAAAACAGATTAATCGACTTCCCCATTTGCCCAAGTGGTTTGTGGAAATCCCTTATCAACTCACTTAACTATTGGATCATCTTTTTTATGGAGTTCTCTTAATAATGAGTGACAAAGTTGTGGTTTTGGCTAGTCAGTGGCTGGTATTGAGGAGACGATGCCCAATGAAGTTATAATTAGATTAACTGCCGTAATTTTGCTTGTAAAGTCTTTTTGCCGAATTTAGTTACAGTTTGTTGACGCAACCATTGCGGGTGACAACGTTGATCCTGACCTGGCAAAATTTCTAGACAAGCTTTAGCCACCTTTTCGGCATCTCGATAGGGAACGCGCCACCCCACCAAACCATCCTGCAGCGGCTCTGCTGAACCGTCCTCATCTCCAGAAATCACGGGAATACCACAGGCCATGGCCTCTAGGTAAACAATCCCGAATCCTTCCCGGGAGGGCATAACGTAAGCATCGGCTAAACGATAATGGTCGGCTAATTCCTCTGTGGGGACAAAACCCGCGAAAATTACCTGTTTATCCACTCCTAACTGCTTGGTTAAAGCTTCTAACCTGGGGCGATCGTCCCCTCGTCCGATGACTAGATATTTTACTTCGGGATAAGTCTCTAGAATTGTCGGCAGGGCCCGAATGGTAACATCTACCCCTTTATGGATATCCCCCGACCACAACCGGGCCACTGTTAATAAAACTTTGGCATTTTCTATATCATATTTTTTGATTAATGTCAAGGACTTTTCGCCTAAATTAAACTTTTCCTCATCCACCACACAGGGGAGAATTGCTACTTTTTTGGGATCAATAGCGTTAGCCTCACACATAAGATCGCGAGTGTAACGGCTAATTGTCCAGATCGATGCGGCCGCTTGCAGGGCCTGTTTTTGCGAATTTGCTAAAGGTTCCCAGACTTCATTGCCGTAGGTGAGGACGGTGTAGGGTATGCCTAAAGCTTGACAGTAAAGACGGGTGAGGGGGGCTAAATTTATATGACCACAAAAAACCCGTTGGGGACGTTTCCGGAGGAGAGAAACTAGAAACTTAAGGGCTAATTGAATGCGTCCGAGAGTTGCTGAGTTATTTTTCAGGTAATGAAAGGTAATACCTTGATTTTTGAAAGGATTAGGACAATCAGGGGCATCCCGCAGTAAAAAAACCTCGGCCGCCTCGCCATCGGGCAAAGTGAGATAAGCTTGCAGGACATCCTTGATATAGGATTGAATACCGCCTTCTTGGGAAAAAATCTCTAAAAATAGGAAGATATGAGGCATCATCGAAAATTTGGGTCTGAAACCCCGTTCTCAAAGGACGGCTTTACTATGAAATACTAGCGCATTTACACGATATATGCTAAAATGTGAGGTATGGAAAAAGCCTACTCGTTTCGATTTTACCCCACACCAACACAAGAGTCGCTATTGCGGCGCACATTGGGCTGTGTAAGATTAGTTTACAACAAAGCTCTCCACGAACGAACACAAGCTTGGTATGAAAGACAAGAAAGAGTAGGATATACTGAAACTTCTTCAATGCTAACCGATTGGAAAAAACAAGAAGAATTAGACTTTCTCAATGAGGTAAGCTGTGTACCTTTACAACAAGGGTTAAGACACCTACAAACAGCTTTCACTAATTTCTTTGCTGGTCGTACTAAGTATCCTAACTTTAAGAAAAAACATCAAGGAGGAAGTGCCGAATTTACCAAATCTGCTTTTAAAATTAAAGACAAACAAATCTATTTAGCCAAATGCACGGAACCTTTACCTATTCGATGGTCAAGACAAATCCCAGAAAGCTGTGAACCAAGCACAGTAACAGTCAGATTACATCCTTCTGGACGTTGGCATATTTCAATTAGATTTGATGACCCAACGATTAAGCCATTACCAGTAACAGATAAAGCCATTGGAATTG
>NZ_JADEXI010000747.1:0-1947 GCF_015207185.1 Microcystis sp. LEGE 08355
GACCCTAGTTAAGAACTGGGAAAAGGTAAATGCTGACGCAGCACATCCCAGCGCGAACAATCCCAATAATCGATATGAGAAATAATCAGATTATTGTCATCGAGAGTTAATTGGCTCCGTCCAGAAATAGCGATGCGAGGCCGCCAAGGTAAAGGGGTTGTCCAGTGCAATGTCCAACGGGTATTAATAATATTTCCCTGCTGTTCAATTGCGTGGACATCCATCTTGATAGCTTGGAACCATTGACTCATAAAACCAATCATTTCCCGATAGCGTTTAATCCCCCGAAATTGATTGAGAGGGTCTTGAAAATAAACGTTATCAGCATAAATATCATAGGTTTGATCCAGGGGAAATCTTTGATAATCTTGCTGCAAAATAGCGATAATATCCATAAAATACCCAATTATTCCCGATAGCTATTGTCTTTTTTCGCTACTTAAAATATCACTCCCGTCAAACTAAAGGGACGGACTTCGGTAATTTTAACCTTAACAAATGTGCCTCGCAATTCCTCAATATTTCCCGTAAAGAAAGTTAAGCGATTACCCCTAGTTCTTCCCATAACTTGACTAGCATCTTTAGGGTTAACGTCTTCCACTAAAATTTCCTCAATTCTGCCTAAATATCTTTGGGAACGTTCAGCAGCTTTTGTCGCCACTAAATGATTTAATCTTTGTAAGCGATCGCTTTTTACCTGCTCACTTAATTGATTATCCCAAATAGCGGCCGGAGTCCCGGGACGGGGAGAATAGGCGGCCGTATTTAATTGATCAAAACCAATCTCATCGACTAATTTTAAAGTATTCTCGAACTGTGCCTCTGTTTCTCCAGGGAATCCGACAATCGCATCGGCGCTAATGGCAGCATCCGGCATTAAATTGCGAATATTAGCAATAATCTGTCGGTATTTTTCCTGAGTATAGCCCCGTTTCATGGCCTTGAGGATATCATTATCCCCTGATTGAAAAGGGATATGAAAATGTTCACAAACTTTAGGTAATTCCTGACAAGCTTTAATCAAACGTTCGGTAAAATAGCGGGGGTGACTGGTGGCAAAACGGAGACGTTCAATGCCGGCCACATCGTGAACGTAGTAGAGTAAATCGGTGAAATTGTGCAGATGTCGGCCGCTTGCCGTCACTCCGGGTAAATCCCGTCCGTAGGCATCGATATTTTGACCTAAAAGGGTGATTTCTTTATACCCCTGTTGTCCTAATTGTGCCATTTCTGCTCGAATTGCCGCAGGAGTGCGAGATTGTTCCACCCCACGCACCCCCGGAACCACACAATAGGTACAGCGTTCATTACAACCATAGATGACGTTCACCCAAGCGGTAATACTACTATCCCGGCGCGGTTTGGTGATATCTTCCATGATGTGGATGGGTTCGGTAGCCACCACCTGGGAACCGTCAAAAACTTGTTGTAATAAGTCTCCCAAGCGGTTTGCGTGTTGGGGACCGATAATTAAATCCACTTCGGGAACCCTTCTCAATAATTGTTCCCCTTCCTGTTGGGCCACGCAGCCAGCGACCACTAGAGTAAGATCGGGTTGAGTTTGTTTGCGTTTAGCCTGTCTGCCGAGATAGGAATAAACCTTCTGTTCGGCATTATCGCGAATTGTACAGGTATTGTAGAGGATTAGATCGGCTTCGTTGGCATCCTCGGACCATTGAAACCCCAAATCTTCTAAAATACCCGCCATGCGTTCGGAGTCAGCTTTATTCATCTGACAACCAAAGGTGGTGATATGGTAACGACGTGGGGATTTATTCATGATGCTGGCTACAGAAACAAGAGTGCAGGTTTCTATTTTAGGCTATTTATTCTCTGACTTGAAAGAGGGTGTAGGGTGTAGGGTGTGGGGTGTGGGGTGTAGGGAAGGAAACCTCTTTCATCTGTGGGGGTGAAAATTTTTTCATCGGGACTGACTATCGG
This sequence comes from Microcystis sp. LEGE 08355, assembly GCF_015207185.1. Taxonomy (NCBI): domain Bacteria; kingdom Bacillati; phylum Cyanobacteriota; class Cyanophyceae; order Chroococcales; family Microcystaceae; genus Microcystis; species Microcystis sp. LEGE 08355. The sequence continues at coordinate 1,942 of NZ_JADEXI010000747.1, forward strand.
CTGCTC
>NZ_JADEXI010000748.1:0-1947 GCF_015207185.1 Microcystis sp. LEGE 08355
CAGACGGATCCCCCCTTAATCCCCCCTTGATAAGGGGGGTGCAGATCCCCCCTTAATTCCCCCTTGATAAGGGGGGTACGAATCCCCCCTTAATCCCCCCTTGATAAGGGGGGTGTCTGACAACTTTTAACACCTACCTACTTAACTAGCTAATATCTATGAATAGGAATCATCAATTATTAATCAATCTCGCTTTTCTCGGTACTAAATATACTGGATTGACTACCTATACTAAAAATCTCATTCCCCAATTAGCTAACTTAAATCCTACCCTAATCACTTCTAATAGTTACCCAGATTTTAACAGCTATCCTGTGTCGGAAAACCTCACCCAAGAGCAGGGAACTAAAGGCAATATTAGGCGCTTAATTTGGACAGAAACCCAACTCTATCAAACCTATCAACAATTGAAGTCTTCCCTGCTATTTACCCCCATTCCCGAAGCACCTATTTATGGAAATTGCCGCTATATTGTCACAGTTCATGATTTAATTCCCCTGCGGTTCCCGAAATTTTCTCCTTTAACTTTTTATAATAAATACTATTTACCTCAAGTCCTGAAAAAAGCCACACATATTATCGCTGTTTCCCAAGCAACGGCCGCCGATATTAATAAGTTTTTTGACATACCTCTTGACAAAATAACCGTGATTATTTCTGGATATGATTCTGATAATTTTCGTCCTCTAAATCTGCCGACTCGTCCCTATTTTCTCTATCTTGGTCGTTATGATCCTCATAAAAATCTCGCTCGTTTAATTACTGCTTTTTCCCAAATCTATTCCGAATATCAATTATTAATTGTCGGTCAATTTGACCCCCGTTTTACGCCGGCTCTACAGCAACAGGTAGAAGCATTATCAATCTCTCAACGAGTGCAATTTTTAAACTATGTTTCCTATGAAGAATTGCCGCAACTTTTAAACCAAGCAACTGCTTTAGTTTATCCCTCCCTTTGGGAAGGTTTCGGATTACCTGTACTAGAAGCGATCGCCTGTGGAACTCCCGTAATTACTTCTAATCTTTCCTCTCTCCCGGAAGTCACAGGAGAGGCGGCAATTTTAATTAATCCCTATAGTATCGATGAGATGAGAGAGGCAATGCAGCAAATCGCCACCAATGAACAATTACGTCTTAAATTAAAATCCTTGAGTCTCCAACGCGCCGAGCTTTTTAGTTGGGAAAAAACTGGACAAGAAACTGCAACAATTCTGCAAAGTTTTCTCTAAAAATGGTGACAAAAAACCTGATCAATCATTGTCAGATGAGTTATACTAAATCCGTTGAGTAACGCACAGAAAACGGGTTTCTCGGAGAAACCCGTTTTCTACTCATGCAAAAGGCAACAGGGGGAATAAATAATCAGTTTTTAATAACCAGATTTAGCATCAACTCATAGTAGATGGATTCATGAATCCATCTACCTGGGGGGGAGATTCAGTGTTACTTCCTATATATTATTGTGCCATTCTTCGGGAATTTGAGCAACTTTTTCCTTACCATTAGGTTGATGAATAGGTTTTCCTAAAGGACGAATTTTAAGATTTCCTTGCAAATAAGCGGCGATTCTTTCCTTGGCAATTTTCACATATTCTGCTTTTTTTTCACTCCCCATCACTCGACGATTGTGCATAATACTAGCAATCAGAGAAGTTCCGACTCCAGCAAAGGGATCAAAAACCCAATCCCCCTCATTTGTCAAGGCTAAAACACATCTTTCTACTAATTCGATTGGATATTGACAAGGATGGATAGTTTTCTCTGGATGATTAGATTTAACGTTAGGAATATCCCAAAGTAACTCATCCCATTCTTGGGCCAAAAACTCCCAAACATCGCTCGGATTTTTCCCTAAAGGATTACCAGAGGGTTTACCGATATTTTTACCTTTAAAATGACGCTTACCGGGATATTTAGCGGGGATTCTCACTGGATCAAGATTAAAGG
>NZ_JADEXI010000749.1:0-1944 GCF_015207185.1 Microcystis sp. LEGE 08355
TCGCACACCGACACAGGGGGGAATTAGCTGATTTTTCAGAGCCATTAAACAAAAAGCCACGCCTAATGCCCCCGAAGCCCCTAAAGTGTGTCCTGTTGCCCCTTTTGTCGAGCTTACAGCCACTTGCGAGCCAAAAATGCTGGCGATCAGGTTTGCCTCCCGTTCATCGTTTAAACGCGTGCTAGTGCCGTGGGCGTGAATGTAATTAATTTCATCTTTTCTTAATTGACTTCTGTGCAAACATAGTTCTATGGCTTTGGTAGCACTACGATTATTCACCGCCGGGGCGCTGACATGATCGGCATCGCAGGTAAAACCATAGCCCAAAATTTGCCCGTAGATGGGGGCATTTCTGCTTAAAGCCAGTTTTTCGGATTCAAGGACTAAAATCGCCCCAGCTTCGCCCAAAACCAAGCCCTCCCTAGCTCTATCAAAAGGATAACAGCCCGTTTTCGCCAAAGCTCCCATCTGTTCAAATCCCACCAAAGTTAAGGGAGTGATCGGGGTTTCGAGCGCCCCGGCTAAAACTCGATCACATTCTCCCATAGTAATTAATTCTACAGCCTGTGCGAGCGACCAGATGCCCGTGGCACAGGCCGCCATGGGTGCTAAGACTGGGGCGCCGGTTTCTATCAATCTAGCGGTCAATACCGAGGCGCGATCGGGTAAACTATCTAACCAGTTTTCTACTATTCCCGTCGCTGCCATCTGTTCCCATAAACCCTGACAACCGCGACTAGAACCGATAGTGACACCACAATCCTTTAAGGGAGGGGTTAACTTCGCGTCTTCAAGGGCAGCAATCAGGGCAATTTTGGTTAAATCCTCTAAAAATGCCGGTTTGTGACCGATTAAACCCAAGGGTAAAGCGGGTAAATCAGAAAAGGGTTGTTGCCTAGTTATACCAGTTTTGCCCTCTAGTAATCTTTGCCAACTCTGACTTAAATTTCCCAGAGAACTGATCAACCCAATTCCCGTCACCACAACATTCATTTATCAGTTATCAGGTATCAGTTATCAGATGAACGTAGGTTGGGTTGAAGCATGAAACCCAACGCCCGATTATGTTACGCTACCGCTAACCCATCCTACAAATAATTGTGCCTTCCTACTTAGAGCATTTAATTGATTATTATTCATTCTTAATTCTCCTGACTACTGACTACCGGCTCGGAGACTCCTCACCTGACGGAAGATTTTTGATTTTTGCAGCAGATTTATTAAATGATTGGGTGGGTGACGGCGAACATTAAATTATTGTCGCCCAGTCCCACCCTAACCGATCGCTATTTTTTCAGATTTTCTGCACCAGAAACAACTTTGGCCGAGTCAATTTTATCCCCTTGTTTGATCGTATCGATCACTTCCATTCCCTCAGTTACATAACCAAAAACGGCATAATCACCATCGAGGAAATTGATATCCGACAGGGCAAAATAAAACTGAGAAGAAGCGGAATTAGGTTGTTGAGAACGGGCCATTGCGATCGCACCGCGTTTATGGGGTAAAGCGACGATAGGAGTGCGCGACGTGGCCTGTTGACCGATTGCTTGCCCATAAATCGGCTCTTTTTCGTCTTTGAGGAGAATTTCTAGAGGAACATAACGGGGTTGCTTGGTTTCTGGATCGACAAAACCACCAGTTCCGCGACCTTGGGGATCACCCCCTTGGGCGACAAAAGGCTGCGGTTCTGTAACCACGCGATGGAAAGTTAAACCATTATAAAAACCTCTCCCCACCAGATCCACAAAATTACCGGCAGTAACTGGGGCTGCATTGCCATCAATTTCGATCGTTACCGGTTTACCTTTGATGATCATCTCGACGACGGCAGTTCCATCTAAGCGGGGTTTGTAATTATCCATGTTGACACTGCCCGAACTGGCAGATTTACGGTTTTCTTCGATGATAATAGAATTATCGCGGGTGGAGTTAGCTTCTGGG
>NZ_JADEXI010000750.1:0-1941 GCF_015207185.1 Microcystis sp. LEGE 08355
TCACCGTAGCGATCGCCAAAAGATGGCTATTATTGCCGTGGAAAAAGGAGGTAGAAATGCCGTCACCCACTGGCAAATCAAGGAAAGACTAGGCAACTACACCTTAATGGAATTTCGCCTAGAAACCGGCAGAACTCATCAAATTCGCGTTCATAGCAGCCACATCGGTCATCCGATTCTTGGGGATCCCCTCTATAGTTCCGGTCGTTCCATCGGGATTAATCTACCCGGGCAATTACTCCACGCCTATCGTTTAATCTTAATACATCCGGTCACGGGAGAGAGCCTAGAAGCGATCGCTCCCTTACCCGCTATTTTCCCGAAAGTTTTAGCTATTTTACGCCAGAGAAACCCCTAGCGCACAAATTGCGGCATAATCTCCGCTGCTGTCCATAGTCCGTAGATACCGCGACGATGCAGGGAAACCCCCGCTTTCAGATAACCAAAAGCCGGCCCGCAGACATTAGCCGCCATACTGGTTTCATCGCCTAAAGTGAAGGTATGGGTGGAAATTTTGCCTTCAAAAGTCCGCCCCGTGACTTTAACATTGGTACTTAAAGGCTTTTTCGGGTTGCGCGTATCCACCACACCCCCGACGGAAACCCGATCGCGTCCACAAATTCCAGCCAATTCCAGCATAATATCGTCCGCGTGTTCCATGTTTTCGAGGCTGAGAATGCCATTGGTTTTATTTAACAGCATTTCCACTTCCGCGTCACTCATCTGGTGGGCTGTTTCTGGGTTGTAACCGGGTAAATGGGCGATATCTTCGCGAATAGTGGCACGATAAGCCTCCCAGTTGGCGATTCCCACGCCGAAGGTAATTTTAACGCTATGAATCTCTGCATAACTCTGGGCAGCTAGGGCAGCGGCAGCAGTTAACAGTCCGGGGGTAGCGCCGCAGCCGGTCATGTAGGTGATGCCGGCGGCTTCTAGGTCTGCTTGTAGTGCTAAGATTTGTTCCATGGCGCTGGTACGTTTGAGCGCATCGACTAAAACCCCGCGCCAACCCAAGCGAATGAAAGTTTTAGCGATATCGGCCATGAAATTGTTGGGTAAATTCGGCAGGGCGAGAAAATAGCCTTCTACGTCGGCAGTTTTGATTAATTCCTCGATACTGTTTTGGCTGAGACTGCCGTAATTTTCCAGATAACCGATCGAACCCCGGTCATGATAAATTTTGTTACAGGTATTGACATCTAGACCGTCTTTGTGGTAAGCAAAACCGGCTTTATCGGCGGCGGCAGTCCAGAGCATTTCCTGTTTGGGGGCGAGAATTCTGGCGGCGGCCTGTCCCAAACCACCAAAACCTAAAACACCGATCCGAAGGCGATCGCTGGCTATTTGTTTATTCATATTCGTTGGGATTCCTATAGACAAAATTCTATGATCTCGGCGGTCGTGGTTCGCCGTTGCATCTCCTTTATTTTCAATTTATCGCTTCAGGTCGTCTTTTTTGTGTAGTTTTGTTAAATTGTGCCTCCTGGGTCAAGGTTCGCCCTTGACGATGAAGAAAAGTTACGGGAAACTTACAAAAAATGAAAGTGGTTAGGTGACGTAATATAAAGTTTTGCTAAAATTTTAACCAGATTGCTACGATTAGCAAACTATCGTAAATTAAAACGATAGGGAGCTTTGCAAACCCCAGATCACGCCGAGAAGAGCTATGAGCATGGAAAGCCTAGAGTTTATTATCTATCCCGATGGTCGCGTTATGGAAAAGGTGACAGGCATAGTCGGTTCATCTTGTCAAGAGGTGACGGCGGCGATCGAGGCACAACTCGGGCAGCTGATGTCTCAAGAGAAAACCTCGGATTATTACCATCAAACCGTCAGCCAGTCAGAGAAAGTCAGCAACGCAGCCACTTTTAGCGACTGGTAATTTTTCATCTTTCCCGATCCCTTTATTTAAGCCACTGAAAAACCATGTCACACTTTAGC
>NZ_JADEXI010000751.1:0-1931 GCF_015207185.1 Microcystis sp. LEGE 08355
TCCTAACCCCTAACGGCTTGCTGCTATAATTTCTGAATATCGTCAACTTTTATGAAAACTTATTAACAGATACTTGACTTTATGCTAAAAATCAAGGAAAAAAAACCAATAATTAGCATCGGTTCCATAACTGCGGCGATCTTGCTCAGTTTAACCCTAATTCCTGCCGCTATAGCCAAGGATGTCCTTCTGAGAGTGGGCATTGTCCAACGTTTTGGCGATGAAGCCAAGGAAAAATTAACCCTCAGTAGTACCAGTGGTGATAATCTCACCCTCCGCATGGTGGGAGAAGATGGCCAATCCCAAACCCTGCAAACCAATCGCCTACAATTAGAAGTTATTCCCCGTCCCCTCGCTTCTCCCATCCTCCAAGAAAAAGTCATTTTGAGCGACCACGCCACCTTTGAAACCGCCGAAAATAGCGCCAAAAATTGGGCAAAAATGGGCATTAAAGTGGAAATTACCCAACCCGGACGCTGGCAGGTTTGGGCAAAGCGAGAAGTTTATGAAAATCCCCTAGTGCGGCGTTGGTTGCTGACCAGTTTGCAAGCCAAAGGCTACAATCAACCCTATATTAATAGTGTTTTACTCAAAGAAAAGCCGCAAGTTTCTTTCCAAATCAACGGGGTGCGCTATTTTCCCAAAGAATTGGAAATCGAGAGCCAAAAAAACCTGATTCAAGTGACCCATAGCCCCGATCAGGTACGTTTGTACGGTGGGACTATGCGCCTACAGCCCAACGCCTACGGCACTTTTACCCTAGTTAATAACGTTCCCCTCGAAACCTACCTGCGTGGGGTTGTACCCCACGAAATCGGTCATGATGCCCCAGAAAGTGCCACCCAGGCGCAAACTATTATCGCCCGCACCTACGCCCTCCGCAATCTCCGCCGTTTTCAAGCCGATAATTACGAACTCTGTGCCGATACCCATTGTCAAGTTTATTATGGATTGACGGGAACTAATCCCCGGGCTGATCAAGCGATCGCATCCACTCAAGGACTGGTTTTAACCTACCAAAATGAGTTAGTGGATGCCCTTTATTCCTCCACCACCGGCGGAGTAACTGCCCTCTTTAGTGATGTTTGGGATGGGGAAGAAAGACCTTATCTCCGCGCAGTGGTGGACTCCCCTAATCGAGTTTGGGATCTGTCGAAACAATCCCTCGCTAATGAGACAACTTTTCGCCAGTTTATTAATCTTAAAGATGGTTTCAATGAGACAGGCCGACGGGTTTTTCGCTGGCAAAAACAAGCTTCTTTAGCCGATTTGAGTCAAGACCTAGAAACCTATCTAACACGGCGCAAACATCCCCTCGCCGACTTCCAGAAAATCCAATGGATGGAAGTGACTAAGCGCTCTCCTTCTGGTCGGATTCTGACTATGACCATTCAAACCGATAAGGGGATTTTGGAACTCTATAAAAATGAGGTGCGTAGCGCTTTTGGACCGCCTCGCAGTACCCTATTCTACATCGATCCTATCTACGATACCAATCGACAGATCCAGGGTTATAACTTTATTGGTGGCGGTTTCGGCCACGGGGTAGGATTAAGTCAATTTGGTTCCTATAATTTAGCCCGTTTGGGTTGGTCTCCCGAACAAATTCTCGCTTTCTATTATCCCGGCACCACCATCCAACCTCTCAATAATTCGATTATCTTTTGGCGAGGAAATTAATCAGTTATCAGTTATCAGTTTCTGAAGGCAATAGGCAATAGGCAATAGGCAAGAGAAAGGCTCTGACAATTCTCCTACCTAAAAAGAGGATTAGAAACTAAGTAAATCAAATGTTTGACTAAAATTTACCGAAATTTTGGGTTAAAGCCCCGTCCTTTTAGGACGGCTTTTTAAACTATAGCTTGTTAACTTAACTTTTATTGTGCTATACTGATTTTATCTAAGTAACCCGTGCGTAAAATGTTTGTCTT
>NZ_JADEXI010000752.1:0-1929 GCF_015207185.1 Microcystis sp. LEGE 08355
GCCCCTAGGAAAAGCTTTTTGCCGCAAACCCTAGTTATACTTTTAGAACAGATTCAGATCCGTTAAAGCGCCGAGACTGCTAGAGGAGACTAACTTGGCGAATTTGCCGAGAATTCCCGTTTTATAGCGTGGGGGCCGCGGTTGCCAATGGTGACGACGACGGGTTAATTCTTCCTCCGATACATTTAACTGCAAGAGACGCTGACGAGCATCAATAGTGATTTGATCCCCTTCCTCGACCAGAGCAATTGTACCACCCACCGCCGCTTCTGGAGCGACGTGACCGACCACCATGCCGTAGGTTCCCCCGGAAAAACGACCATCGGTAATTAATCCCACGGAATCCCCTAAACCGGCGCCGATAATTGCCGAAGTGGGGGCCAACATTTCCCGCATACCCGGTCCACCTACTGGTCCCTCGTAACGGACAACCACCACATCCCCAGCTTGAATTTTTCCGGCTAAAATTGCCTCTAAACAGGTTTCTTCCGACTCAAACACCCGCGCAGGTCCGGTGATGACTGGAGTTTTCACCCCGCTAATTTTGGCCACGGCCCCCTCTGTGGCCAGATTTCCTTTTAAAATGGCTAAATGACCCTCTTTATAGACAGGATTGCTAAAAGGACGGATAACATCTTGGCCTGAGGGCGGTTGGTCGGGAATATCGGCTAAAATCTCGGCGATAGTCTGACCGCTAATGGTGAGAGCATCCCCGTGTAGTAAACCATTAACCAGGAGAATTTTCATCACTTGGGGAATACCACCCGCTTTATGCAGATCCACGGTAACGTAACGCCCGGAGGGTTTAAGATCGCAGATAACCGGTACACGCTGCCGGATAGTTTCAAAATCATCGATCGATAATTCTACCCCGATGGTGCGGGAAATGGCTAAAAGGTGCAGCACAGCGTTAGTGGAACCTCCCACCGCCATAATTACCGAAATGGCGTTTTCAAAGGCTTTACGGGTCAAAATTTGGCTAGGTAGAATCTGTTTTCTAACCGCCTCGACCAAAACCTTGGCCGATTCTTCGGTACTATCGGCTTTTTCCTCATCTTCGGCGGCCATGGTTGAGGAATAGGGTAAACTCATCCCCATGGCTTCAAAAATGGAAGACATGGTATTAGCAGTAAACATCCCACCACAGGAACCAGCACCGGGGCAAGCGTTGCGTTCGATTCCGATGAGGTCTTCTTCACTGATTTTACCGGCGCTGTACTGTCCCACGGCTTCAAAGGAACTGACCACGGTTAAATCGCAATCTTTGTAGCGCCCTGGTTTAATCGTGCCACCATAGACGAAAATAGCGGGAATATTCATCCGGGCCATGGCAATCATTGCCCCCGGCATATTTTTGTCACAACCCCCGATAGCGAGGACTCCATCGAGACTTTGACCATTACAGACGGTTTCAATGGAATCGGCGATTACTTCCCTAGAAACGAGAGAATATTTCATCCCTTCTGTTCCCATGGAAATCCCGTCACTAATGGTGATAGTCCCGAAAAGTTGCGGCATTCCCCCCGCTAATCTGGTGGCTGCTTCGGCACGCATTGCTAAATCATTAATTCCCATGTTACAGGGGGTAATGGTGCTAAATCCGTTAGCGATGCCGATGATTGGTTTGCTAAAGTCCTCATCGCCAAAACCTACCGCTCTTAACATGGCCCGATTCGGACTGCGTTGGGTACCTTGGGTAACAATGCGACTTCTGTAGTTATCTGCCATAACTTTATCTTTCTCCAATGGCGGCTGATGTGTGCGATCGCTGCTCGAGTTCTCCAATCGCACCTTTATTTCTATTTTCTGACTTTTGGCCGCTCTGAGCAGGTTTTAGGACAGCCCATGTCTAAAGAAAATATAAAACTGCATTTGAAAAAAGCTGGAAATCCTGTAACAGTTATCCCGATGATTGCCTACTCCCTTTAA
>NZ_JADEXI010000753.1:0-1928 GCF_015207185.1 Microcystis sp. LEGE 08355
TTCAAGTTTGTCGATACTCTAAATTCTACTGCTAGACAAGCATCGGCCGAACGAGCTTGGTCAGCTATTGCCCGTTTCTATGATAATTGTCAGAAAAAAATAAAAGGTAAAAAAGGTTATCCCAAGTTTCAGAAAAATAATCGTTCTGTGGAATATAAAAACTCCAGATGGAAATTATCGGAGGATAGAAAGAAAATTACTTTCACAGATAAGAAAAACATTGGCACGGTTAAACTAAAAGGAACCAGAGACCTAAACTTTTACCCTCTAGACCAAATTAAACGAGTTAGGATTGTTAAACGAGCAGATGGTTATTATGTCCAATTCTGTCTCAGCGTTGATATTCGGGAATATGCTAAACCACTAGAACCAACTAAAAGATGTGTGGGATTGGATGTAGGTTTAAAAGTTTTCTACGCTAATAGTGATGGGGAAACGGTAGAGATACCGCAATACTATCGCCAGGCAGAAAAAAGATTAAATCGTCTGACCCCCCCCTTGCCTAGCGGGGGGGGGAGAGATTCCCTCTGGCGAATGTTGGATACGTCCTGCCAGATTAAGGAAACTCGATGAACCAAGAATCCCTCGCTTTTAGCGACGGGAGTGTCAATTTAGATATTGGACATCGAAAGGACATCTACCGATAGGCGATCGCGTTTTTAATAAAAATTTGGAAGAGGCGATCGCTATTTTACTGTGAGAAGAGGAGGGCGATCGCTTATAATAAATCCAGTGATCAAAATAGAAGGAGGCAAATGCCAGCCAAAGACCTCTATCACGAAGCCGTTAAAAATGCCTTAATTAAAGACGGCTGGACAATTACGGCTGATCCTTATCCTATTGAATATGAAGACGCTGAATTGTATCCAGACCTGGCGATCGAGAAATATATTTCCGAAGAACAAAGACAACGTAAAATTATCATTGAAATTAAAAGCTTTCTTAGCCCTTCAATGATGAAAGACTTTGAAATGGCTTTGGGACAATATATTTTTTATCGTGATCTTATTCAATTAGGGCAAGATGAATACCAAGAAATCTATCTGGCTATCAAAGATGAAATTTATGAAAATTTTTTCCAACGAAAATCTATTCAAGCCGTTATTAAAAGACACCAATTAGATTTATTAGTTGTCAACATCGAAAAAGAGGAAATTGTCCAATGGATAAACTAACTAACTATCGCCAAATTATTCAAAATACCTTAACGAAGCTAGACAAAATTGCGAATAGCTCATCCCAAAAAAAACTAGAAACCTGTTTGATTTTTGATGAAAATCATGATCATTATCTATGGATGTCTATTGGTTGGATAAACAAAAAGAAAATCAACAATACTCAGATTCATATTCGTATTAAAAATGAAAGAGTTTATATTGAACAAGATTGGACAGAAATAGGAATCACCTCTCAATTATTAGAAGCAGGGATTCCCAAAGAAGATATTGTTTTAGCATTTCATGATCCTGCAAGTCGTGAATTAACAGAATTTGCGATTGCTTAATCAGGGGCGATCGCTGTTTTACTGTGTAGATAGGAGAAGGCGATCGCGTTTTTAGCTGAGGTTAAGAAGGGCGATCGCTGTTTTTCGGAGAATGATTTTAAATCTCCTCAATTAAGAGTCAAAGAACGTCTCACAAGTATCGATTTTACTGTTTTTGGAGAACTCGCTCAAGTTAAACAAAAAGGGGAAATTTTCGGCTCTTCGGGACTTGTTATGGTTCGATAGGGGGGCATAAATAGACTAAATCCTTATCTGGCAAGAGACTTAATTGATTAGTTCGCTCTAGATCAAAAATAATTGACAAAAATCGCTAAATGCCTTTCTCTATAAGGGTTCCATCTCTTATAACCTCCGTCCATTGCATAACACAAACCGAAGAGCCCTAATTCCTAAGTCAATTCCGATGGCTTTATCTGTTACTGGT
>NZ_JADEXI010000754.1:0-1928 GCF_015207185.1 Microcystis sp. LEGE 08355
CCCTACCTATGCCCTAATCCCCTACCAAATCCTCATGCGAACCTTAGCGATCGGCGATATTCATGGTTGCTCGAAAGCTCTAGATCACTTGCTAGAGATCGTCAACCCCAAACCGCAAGATACTTTAATCACCCTCGGTGATTACGTTAATAAGGGCAGAGACTCGAAAGGGGTGATCGAGCGCCTGATTTCCCTGCATAAACAGGGAAATTTGATTCCCCTCAAAGGTAATCACGAGATTATCATGCTGCAAGCCCGTAATAACCCCCTCAAACAGCGTCTCTGGTTAGAAAAAGGCGGCAAAGCCACCCTCAAATCCTATAGCGAAGGCCACCTGATTAAAATTCCTGAATCTCACTGGGATTTTTTAGGAAAAGTCTGTATAAATAGCTACGAAACTGCAAATCATTTATTTGTTCACGCTAGTCTCGATCCCCATCTACCCCTAGCCAGACAACCAGAATACAAACTCTTTTGGGAGAAATTTCAATATCCCGCCGCCCATAGTTCGGGAAAAACCATGATTTGTGGCCATACCAGCCAAAAAAGCGGTAAACCGGTTAATCTCGGCCATGCCATTTGTATTGATACTTGGGCCTACGGCAAAGGCTGGTTAAGTTGTTTAGAGGTGGAAACGGGGAAATTGTGGCAGACTAACCAGCGAGGAAATTTTCGGATTAGCCATATTCAAGATTATTATCTTCCATCCTCTCTAAGTCAGGACATTAAGGACGGTTCGCCGATTTTTGGCGGTTCACTCTTGTCGAGAGCGGCAGCAATAACATTTAAGGGCAAATAACTTGGGTAAACTCCCTCGCGAGCGCGTTCAATATCCGTTTCCTCTAGGGGAAGTTGGTATTTAATCGCAATTGCCTTGAGGATATCGCCGCGATCGATCACTCCCGCTACGGCGGAGGCCGGTGTTAACACCGTGATCATGCGGTCCGGGATGGTTTCCAATTTTTGCACCACCGTCACTAAGGGGGTTTTTTCCTCAACAGTGGCAATTTCCCCGAGGGGATGGGCAATATCAAGCAGTTGTTTTTCTGACCAGAAACTCCGCTCGATCGCCTGTAAATCTGCCACCCGAATTAATCCCCGATAACGCCCCTCGGAAGCGGCAAAATAAGCAGTATTGGCGGCTGCTTGGTCTAAAACGTATTCTTGGACGAATTCCTCTAGGGTTTGATGGGCGTTTAAAACCCGCAAATTTCTGCTCATCACCTCTCCCGCTTGCAAATTGAGGAGACTTTCCTGCAAATTAGTTAAATTATCGTAAGCGCGGGCATTTCTGAGGATAAACCAGCCCATTAATCCTAACCAAGCACCCCCCACATCTGCCGTCAAGAGAACCAAGAAAATCCCTAAAATAATCCCTAACCAACCGATGAATTGACCACTGATCGCAGCCCAATGTAAACCTTTCCAGCGATCGCCAGTCGCTTGCCAGACCATTGCTTTGAAAATTTGACCCCCATCGAGGGGTAAACCGGGGATAAGATTAAATAGAGCCAAAAACAGGTTAATTATCGCTAAATGCCCGCATATATAGGTTAAATTGGCGTTTAAATAGGGTAAGTGACTGGCTAGGGATAGGAGACAAAACAGGAGAAAACTGACGAGGGGTCCAGCGATCGCTACTTGCAGGGCTTCTGGAGGAGTCCGCGATTCTCGATCGATCGAGGCCATTCCCCCAAAGAGAAACAGGGTAATGGAATTGACCTGGATGCCTTGGGAGCGAGCCATGAAACTATGACCTAATTCGTGGAGTAAAACCGAGATAAACAGCAATAAAGCGATGATTAAACCAAGTAACCACGCTAAACCGAAACTCTGGCCAGCCAGAGACTGAATTTCTGCATCGGTGGCATTGATCAAGGTGACAAAAGCCAGAATCAAAAACCACGAGGAATCAATATAGAGAGGAA
>NZ_JADEXI010000755.1:0-1925 GCF_015207185.1 Microcystis sp. LEGE 08355
GGGTAATTTTGAGAGGTTGGCCAGGGTTCTTTTTTTGACTTGATCTCCTTCTCGATAGGATTCACGAAGAAGGACAGCGGGGGGGGAATTACGGTTAGGAACTTTTTCTATATACATGACTACCATTTTAGCAAATAGAGAGAATTCTTGTCCATTAAGAAATGTTACAAATTACATGGGTACATCAAGAAATGTTAAGGGCTATATCCATTGATGGATAAGGGTTCTGGCTATTATGGTATATATGTATGGGGGGAAGTTCAGTTATTACTGGAATGGACGGCGAGATTTATTCCCGTCGCGATCTGAGTCGGGAATGGGGCGGAGCGATCGATCTGGGAAAAGCTAAAACGGGAAAAAGCTTCGAGGTTGACGGTCATTTAGGGGAAACTAATCGCTGCGGCGTTTGGGATAGTGTGGACAGACTCAAATTCAGGACTTCGCGTAACCTTCGTTTGGAACTCGCCACCGACCCCAACGTGATCACCGAGCTAGTGCGATTCGATAGTAAGGGTGTCGCCACCGTCGTCGGTTCGGTTGAATACGGCGACCGACTGTCTCTCAATTTAACACCGGGTCGCTACGGCCTCAGTTTCTTTGTTGAGGGAGATTTGATCTCCTATCAGGTTAATGCCAGTTTCATTTAGGGCTGTTAAAGATCAAGGATAGCGACCGCCGAAATCAGCAAAGACCGTTCAATTCCCCCAAAACAGCCTGATGTTTCTGCCGCGCTGACCTTTCCTCGGTCGATGTGCGCTGGCACTGTCTCAAACTTTTGCCGATGGTTGATAGGTCAACTTTCAGAGTAAGCCGTTTCTTTTGAACGTAATCCCGCCAATTCTCCCGCTCAATAGCATCGAGTTCTTGGCAGATGTCAGCAGTCAGCCGATAATCGACACTAGGAGCCAAAACTTCCCCGTCAAAGTGACCGCCGGCATAGCAGCCGGGGTTATGGCAGCGGGGCAGTTTATCCAGGTTGGAGTCAAAACCATCGATGACAAGGGCAGCGAGATAGTGGTGGACAATCCCACTGTCATGACAGCAGAAGCAATTCCAGTCGGGCTGCCAGATTTCTACCTCCGCTCCTGGTTCCTTTTCGGGGCGCATCGGCTCCCTGGGGAGTTTTTTCAAGATTTGTTCCCCCAAACTAAATTGTTGGTAATCGCCCAGTCCGCAAAAGCTTTTCTTGTCTCCCACTCTTCTGGTGGTCCCCCTTGGGCTACAAAACGACCTTTTCCTTGCCGTATTTCAGCAATCCACTCCTCTCGTTTGGAATGGTTCTCCCAATCGGCTTCTCCTACTTCACTTTGAAACATATCGTAATACACGCGGGAACGTTCTTTACCCGCGCGGTTCTTGCCGGCCAGCCATGCTTCGATGTCGTGGATGGGTGGGTTGAAGTCTTTCACCTTCTCCCTGACAAAATTGAAAAATTTCTCTCTCGCCGTATCTGAGAGAGATTTAATAAAAATCTGATAAGAATCTGGAGGAACGACGGAAGCTTTGACTGGTAAGGTTTTTGATGGGGTCAAAGTCTCCATTTTGTCCAACGAAGTCTCCATTTTGTCCAACAAAGTCTCCATTTTGTCCAACAAAGTCTCCGATTTGTCCAATGAGTCTCTATTTTGTCCAACAGTCTCCGATTTGTCCAATGAGTCTCCATTTTGTCCAACAGTCTCCGATTTGTCCAATGAGTCTCCATTTTGTCCAAGAATTACTACGACACCGTTAGGGGCTTCCCAGTCGATTAGTTTCTTGTCTTTGAGTCTCTGAATCCCTTTGTAAAAAGCTGCTTTGCTGCCCACATTCCGCACCCTCAACTGTCACATAAGCTGTCCCCCTCCAGAGACTTGAGTAAAAATACTTATCTGGTGAAGATTTTCTCGGTGGCCGTTAGGGGGGTCTTGAGACCCCTAATTATGAAA
>NZ_JADEXI010000756.1:0-1914 GCF_015207185.1 Microcystis sp. LEGE 08355
TTTCTACTCTCTCAATGTCTAAGACAAATTGACAATAAAAGCCATCGGCTCGTTTAATAAGCCTGACTCTTTTGATAGTAGATTTATCGAGAATCTCACGGTTAAAAGTGCCGATTAACTTTAATTTTCCTATCCCTGTTTTATCCGTGATGTGGATAAACTTTTTGTCTTCTATTAGTTTCCAACCAGAAGTTTTGTACTCGACATATCTTGAAATTTTTTTGAATTTGGGATAGCCTTTTTTTGCCAAACCCCTTTGACAATTGTCGTAGAAACGGGATATAGAAAACCAAGCTCTTTCGGCACTTGCTTGACGAGCCATAGAGTTGAGTTTACCGACAAAAGGAAATTCAGGACTATTAGATAATTCGGTAGTTAGCCTACACAAAGTACCATAGTTAACCTGATCTTCTTTGGTAGAGTCCATCCAAAATCTTAGACATTTGTTCCGAATAAACTGTCCCACCCTGATAGCCTCTTGAATGGCTATCTTTTGGGAAGGATTGACTTTTAACTTAAACTCTATGACTCGCATCGATTCGACCTCTCAATGTGTTAAGTAGGGAGGCACAATTATTTGTAGGATGGGTTAGCGGTAGCGTAACATGAACGTAGGTTGGGTTTCATGCTTCAACCGTTCGGCAAAAGCTCACGGCCGAAGCCCAACCTACGTTCATCTTATATTTAATTCCACCGACCCACTTATATTATGAGTATAGTAATTCATTGTAAAAAGTGTCAATAGCATGAAGGCTAATTATTTTAAGACTCGTAGAGCCACTTTTAATCTCACCGTACATATAGTTCTTGTGACAAAATATCATCGGAAAGTATTCCAGAAAAAGCATTTAGAGTTTTTGAGAATAGTTTTTCAAAACATAGCTGAGAAATGGGAGGCGAAGATAATAGAGATTAACGGAGAATCAGACCATATCCATATCCTTCTGACTTACCCACCCCATAAGCTGTTAAGTAGTCTAATCGCTAACTTAAAATCAACTTCTTGCCAGCTGATGTGGGATAACTTTTCAGACCACTTGAAAGAGATATATGGTCAAGATAAGAGAATTTTGTGGACAGGGGCATATTTTGTGGCTAGTTGTGGCGGTGTCACAATAGACCAACTTAAGAAATATGTCGAGAATCAGGATTCCCCTGAATATTAGTTGTGCTTCGCTGTTTTATGCTGGTCGGTTTTTCATCTCGTCAGTGAAACCGAGGGTTCCTTCAAGCCGACATTTAAGGTAAAAATTAACAACCACAATCAGTAATCAGTGATCAGTAATCAGTAATCAGTCATCAGTCATCAGTCATCAGTAATTGGATAATATCTTTAGGCCTTTTTGAGATCAAACAGTGCCGGGCCTGGGAGTGAGCGGGGGGAAAATTCAGGGACTTTTTCCCTGAATTTTAGGTAATTGACCACCCAAAAATGGGTGAAACCCCACAACCTACTCCTAGGAAAAACTTTTTGCCGCAAACCCTACTTATTTTTTGGCGGTTTTAACACAATCGAGGGTACGGACGATCGCAGCAGCCGCATAGTTACGACGGGCGGGATCATTTGGTACAAAAGCACTACCCTGTTCGTTCAAGGGAGAGGCCACACCGCAAAATCCCGACATCTGGGTAATTAAATCGGCGGCCCAATGACCGGAAGTATCGGAAAAATTGACGGGGGTTTTAGTTTGGGCTAAATTGGGGGCTTGTTTTTGCTGAGTTTTCAGGTAGGTGGCGGCCTGTTTGAGAATCGCCATCAATTCGGCCCTGGTGATGGGGTCGGTGGGACGGAATTCGCCGTTAGCTTTGCCGGCAACAATACCATTGGCCCGGGCCCATTGGATTTTTTTGGCACTCCAACGCGTCGCGTCCACATCGTTAAAACTGCCGCTGCCGGGGGGAATCTCTTCTAGG
>NZ_JADEXI010000757.1:0-1904 GCF_015207185.1 Microcystis sp. LEGE 08355
GGGGTGTGGGGTGTAGGGTTTTACCGATTTTGAGGGGGTCAATTACCTAATTTTCAGGGAAAAAGTCCAGGAATTTTCCCCCCGATCACTCCCATATCCGGTACTTTTTGATTGACAAAAAGTCTAAAAGTCTTACCCAACAAGGTTTTTAGATTTATTCAGCAAGCCCTAATTGAAATTTGTCCACAAAAACTAAGGGTGTGTTAGGAAAATATAAGCACTCTTTTTGACATTTCTTCATATCTATTCAGAAAAATTAACAAAGGATTCTTGACCCTGCAGCTAGGGGAATATTTTATCCTAAAGATATAACTCTGCTGCAGGGGATTTTGTTGCTGACTTCCGCTGCTATTAACATTATGACCCATCAAACTCTCAAACTCGCCGGGATGAGTTGCGCTGGTTGTGCTAATTCGATCGAGCGGATAATTAAATCTATCCCAGGAGTGATTCGATGTCAAGTTAATTTTGGCATGGAACAGGTGGATGTGGACTATGACCCCAAGCGTACCGATCTTAACACTATTCAAGCAAAAGTTAGGGATGCCGGTTTCTGGGCTACACCGATAACAGAAATTAATCTCGAATCCAGGCCAGAAAAAGAACTTCTCCCTAAACTATCGATTGCTATTGTTATTAGTATCATACTTTTTATCGGTTCTTTACCAATGATGACGGGTTTATCTCTATCTTTTATTCCCCATTGGTTACACGATCCTTTACTACAATTAACTCTCGCTACTCCCGTCCAATTTTGGTGTGGTCAAAGTTTTTATAAAAATGCTTGGAAAGCTTTTAAAAATCGCACTGCTACCATGGACACTTTAGTAGTTTTGGGAACCAGTGCCGCCTATTTTTATTCCCTGTTTTTAACCTTCGAGAGCGATTTTATCGAAAAACAGGGGTTTAATTCTCATGTTTACTACGAAGCATCAGCTATTGTCATTACTCTGATTTTACTCGGTCGTTTCCTCGAAAAACGGGCCAGAAAAGAAACGGCTGCCGCGATTAAACAATTAATCGGATTACAGGCCAAAACTGCTAGGGTGATTAGGGAAGAACAGACGCTAGATCTACCAATAGAAGAGGTGAAAGTAGGGGATATAATTTTAGTGCGTCCCGGGGAAAAAATTCCCGTCGATGGCATAATTATCCAAGGCAGTTCTAGCATTGATGAATCGATGGTGACGGGGGAAAGTTTACCCGTGCGAAAAACCGTCAATCAACAGGTAATCGGTGCGACAATTAATAAAACCGGTAGCCTACAAATGCAAGCGTTACGGGTGGGAAAAGATACGGTTTTAGCTCAGATTGTCCGATTAGTGCAAACCGCGCAAACATCAAAAGCACCTATACAAAGATTAGTCGATCGAGTGACTGCTTATTTTGTGCCGGTGGTGATGATTATTGCGGTAATAACTTTCTTATTTTGGATTCTCCGCACGGGTAATCTCACCCTCGCTTTGATTACAATGGTGGAAGTCCTAATTATCGCTTGTCCCTGTGCGCTAGGATTAGCTACACCCACCTCGATTATGGTGGGAACAGGACAGGGAGCAAAACAGGGAATTTTAATTAAAAATGCCGAAAGTTTAGAATTAGCCTATGGTATTACTACTATTGTCCTCGATAAAACGGGAACTCTCACCCAGGGTAAACCAACGGTGACGGACTTCTTGACTCGCGAGGGGGTGGGGGATGGACGGGAATTATCGCTGCTGCAGTTAGTCGTATCGGTGGAGAATCATTCTGAACACCCGTTAGGAGAAGCAATAGTTAGATATGGGCAGTTAAACCAGATTAAAACCCTAGAAGTAACTGAATTTGACTCAATAACCGGGTCAGGAGTGCAGGGGAAAGTCGGGTCAGATTTCGTGCAAATCGGTACACAACAATGGTTAGAA
>NZ_JADEXI010000758.1:0-1894 GCF_015207185.1 Microcystis sp. LEGE 08355
TCACTCCCATGACCGGCACTAAAGTCTTATCCAACAAGGTCTTTAGATTTATTCAACCAGCCCTAATATAGATATTTCTACAAAATTGAGATGCACCCAGTCTGCTGACGATAAATTAGCCGGTCAAAAGACTATGTATTTCTAGAAGCGATTTAGGTACGTTTTGTCCAGTATAGACCCACGAATCCCAGGAGAAGTAATCCGGTCGTCAGCGAAGGTTCTGGGACTGAAGCCACATCAGACCACTTAGCGGTAAAGCTGAAGTTATTAACATCAATGGGCTGTGGAAAAGTTAGTGTGAAGTCAAACTTGGAAAGCCCAGCGGTCAAGCCAGTACCCTGGGGATCGTTGAAAGTGATTACACCGCCCGGAAGCATCCTGTATTGCCATGTATATCTAATGAATTCTTCTTCTGTAATCAAGTTTTTGCAGACAATTACTACGGGATTGGTGCCGACAGAAGTTGCATACCAGCCTGGTGGACAGGCATTGGGGACACTAACGGGATCTGGATTGAAAACAGCAGGATTGGTCAAACTAAAGGAAAAGCTTTTCGCGTTGCCAATGTCAGTACCAGAAGGATTGAATGTACCTGAACCAGACGAAAGTGTGAAGGTTGTGCCATCAAACGCAAAAGAATGGCCGAGGGGATCCACACCGCTGGCACCCCCAGAAAACTCGATATCCTTAGCCTGTACGGACTGACCGAGTAAAACAGATGCCATAGCACATAACAATAGACGGTAATCAAGCATTTTCAGTCAACTCCCTTGAAACTTTACTCTAGATCAATTATGCAATCCATTTTAAGTGAAAATTATAAAATTGCTACCGACCGCAACAAATTTTGGTAATTAGTCACAGCAACAAGCCCTATAATTATTTATAGAGTTCTTGCATAATTAATTTTTGAGAGTGCAAAAATGAGAAAAATAGACATAAAATTGCATAACATCCCTAAATAGAGCATTTAATTGATTAATGCTCATTTTTAATTCTCCTGACTACTGACTACTGGCTACTGACTCCTAACCCCAACAACAATTTTTGATTTTTACAAGAGGCCTTATGTCGTCAACTGCCTACGAAACTGATTATAATCAATGGCTAAAAGAGACGGTAAAACAGTTACAAGAGCGTAATTTTGAGCAGGTGGATTGGGATAATTTAATTGAAGAAATCGAGAGTATGGGGAAAAGTGATAGACGAGCTTTAATGAGTCTGTTAACCCGTCTTATCGAACATCTTTTAAAGCTGGCTTATTGGCAAGAAGAAAAAAAACGGTCAGGTAATCATTGGGCGGCAGAAATAGTCAATTTTCGCGCCCAAATACAGCATCGTTTAGAAGATAGTCCCAGTTTACGGACAGAATTAGCAGCTATGTATGATAAAGTTTATCCAGTGGCGATTAAATCAGTTTCTCAGCTTTTTTACCTCAATTCAGACGCTCATATATCCCTCGAACAAATATTAGATGATAATTGGTTTCCCCCGGCTGAAAAATAGTTCTGAATTAGGAGTAATACTAAAGCTGAATAAATGTGAAATATAAACGAGTTAAGGGTTTTATTGTCCTGTTTTGCTCTCACAGGTGCAAGATTTTGAGAGAATCGTGGTTCAAAACCTTGGGTCTTCATCGGCCCGCTTCCTGTGGGGGCGAAGCATTCGGGCAATAACCTATCGGTGAAACCGGAGATTTTCTATCCGAATGCTTCGCCCGTACTTTTTCAGCAAATCCTAATCAGTTTTTAATAACCAGATTTATACCTGGACTTCCCCCATACATAAATACTAAAAAATTAACAAAACCCTTACTGCAGGTCGCTTCTTAGAAAAAATTGAAAAGACGCTACTGGGTACATTTTCCCTTTGAAAATGGCTGTACCGTTGACTG
>NZ_JADEXI010000759.1:0-1888 GCF_015207185.1 Microcystis sp. LEGE 08355
AGCTGATAATTGTTATAGCTATCGCCTATACAAGTGCCACACTGCAAGGTAAAAAAATTAAGGATATGGGAATCCAAAAATATGTCACAAGACCTGAAAAAAGATATAAAGGTCAACGCAGACACAGTAGTTTTTATGTGGGTCAGCATCTCTATCATTGGCTCCAGCTACATCAAATGTTCCCAAAAAATATAGAAGAGTTAATGCAAATTAGCCGCTATCGGTTGAAGGATTACATCAAAGGACAAAGAGCGATATCGCTTGCCCTATCTACCTTCTAGCTCGCTTGTCCCCCTCTCAGGTTTGAAATCATCGACAATCTGATGACTTTATCCCCTGAATTACAGTCAAGTTTAGAGAGTAAAATCAAACAATTTGAGGAGGAAAGAACCATGCCTTTAATGAGTAATATGGAGTTACGAGGAATAGAACGCGGTAAGGAAATTGGTAAGGAAATTGGGGAGTTACGAGGGATAGAACGCGGTAAAGAAATAGGCAAGGAAATTGGTAAGGAAATTGGAGCGTTAGAAAATGCTCGTAACTATGTTAAAACGGTGCTGAAAACGCGATTGGGTGACATTCCAATAGAAATTGAGCAAGCTGTGGATAAAATTTCTGTATTATCGATTTTAGACGAGTTACTGAAATCGGCATTAACCGTTAATTCTTTTGATGAGTTGCATCAACTTTTAGAACAATAGTCTCAGGAATTTTCTTCTCCAATGAACCCAACAACCGCCAATTATGATGAACCCTGGAAAGAAGCATTAAGCCAGTATTTTGAAGCGTTTTTATACTTCTTTTTTCCTGAAGTTCACCAATTAATTGATTGGACAAAAATTCCCGAATCCCTAGAAAAAGAACTCAAACGGATTACCGCTTCAGCAAAGACAAAAAAACGTTTCGCTGACAAACTCTATAAAGTCTGGTTACTCAGTGGTGAAGAAGTGTGGATTTTGATTCATATTGAAATTCAAAGTCAATACGAAGAAAATTTCCCTCAGAGGATGTATATTTATAACTATCGTGCCTTTGATTTGTATCAGAAACCGGTTATCAGTCTCGCTATATTAGGGGATGAACGAGTAAATTGGCGACCAGATTCTTATAATTATAATATCGCCGGCTGTGAAGTGAGTCTGAAATTCCCAACAGTCAAATTACTGGACTATGAGGAAAGCTGGTCAGAACTAGAAGCAAGCAGCAATCCCTTTGCTATAATCGTCATGGCACACCTGAAAACAAAAGCGACTACTGGAAAGCTGCCACAACGGGAACAGTGGAAGTGGAAGTTAATCAGGGGATTATATGAAAAGGAGTTCGAGAGGGAACAGATAATTAAACTGTTTGAAATCATCGACAATATGATGACTTTATCCCCTGAATTACAGTCAAGCTTAGAGAGTAAAATCAAACAATTTGAGGAGGAAAGAACCATGCCTTTAATGAGTAATATGGAGTTGCGAGGAAGGAAAATTGGTGAGGAAATTGGGGAGTTACGAGGGATAGAACGCGGTAAGGAAATTGGAGCGTTAGAAAATGCTCGTGATTTTGTGAAAAAAGTTTTGGAAAACCGACTAGGCGATATCCCTGGAGATATTGGACAATGTCTCAATGATGCTTCAGTTATTTCGGTTTTAGAAGAGATGTTAAAAGCCGCACTTATAGTAAATTCTTTTGAGGAGTGTAGGAAGTCTTTTAGTATCATCATAAATAAGTAGTGTGGGTAATACCTACCTTACTTAGTAAACTGTTTGAAATCTGACAGGGGGACAAGCCAGCTGAAAAGCTTATGTAGCATGGAATACAGACACAGACTCCAAAAAAAGATAAGTCATATTTACCATATATGACCTAAATAACGAAAATGATAAGTGAACTATACCAG
>NZ_JADEXI010000760.1:0-1885 GCF_015207185.1 Microcystis sp. LEGE 08355
CCCCAGTGTATGGCCTACGGCGACCTGGCCGGGGTCGAGCCGGTGGTGGGATTGTGGACTCTCGTGCCGGCTGCCCTAGTTTACGCCCTTTTCGGCTCCTCATCGCAACTGTCCCTCGGACCGGAATCGACCACGGCAGTGATGACGGCAGCAGCGATCGCACCGATAGTGAGCCTTCAAGGAGAAAATTACGGCAGTTTAGCGGCTTTTTTAGCCCTAATGGTCGGTTTAATCTGTTTGGTTGCTTATATCGCCCGCTTGGGATTTCTAGCTAATTTACTCTCCAAACCGATCCTGATCGGTTATATGGCGGGAGTGGCCGTGATCATGATTGCGGGACAACTGGGTAAAATTAGTGGTTTGTCAATCCGTGAAAATACGGTTTTTAAAGAAATTTTAGCTTTTTTCTGGGGAATAAACCAATGGCACTGGCCAACCCTTAGCCTAGCTGTATTTCTGCTACTATTTCTATTTGTCATCCAAAAATATTTTCCCAAAGCACCGGGTCCCTTGCTGGCGGTTTTACTGGGAACCCTCGCCGTCGCCACCCTCCATCTCGATGGGGAGGGGGTGGCAGTAGTGGGGAAAATTAGCAATACTTTGCCCAATTTTGGCTTACCAACCCTAGATTTTTCCCAATTACTACCCCTAGTAACCGCGGCCGTCGGCATTGCCCTGGTGGGCTATTCCGATAACGTCTTGACCGCTAGAGCCTTCGCCGCACGCCATAACCAAGAAATCGATGCTAATCAAGAATTTTTAGCCCTGGGACTGGGGAATCTGGCGGCGGGTTTTTGTCAGGGATTTCCCATCAGCAGCAGCGCCAGTCGCACTGCGGTGGGCGATTCGGTGGGCAGTAAAAGTCAGATTTACTCCCTGGTGGTGGCAGTGGTGGTGGTGGCGGTCATTTTCTCCCTCGGTCCGCTACTGGCACTCTTTCCCAAGGCCGCCTTGGGTGCGCTGGTGATTTATGCGGCCTGTAAACTGGTGGATATTGCTGGCGCTAAACGACTAAAAAGCTTTCGCAATAGTGAGTTTAATCTCGCTGTCCTGACCATGGTGGGGGTGCTAACCACGGGGATTTTAAGCGGGGTTGCCATCGCCATCGGTCTCTCGGTTATCGATTTATTGGCCCGCATTACCCGGCCTGATGATGCGGTCTTGGGTACGGTTCCGGGGGTGATGGGTTTACACGCGCTCCAGGATTGGCCAGAAGCGCAAACAATACCGGGGTTAGTTATCTATCGTTACGATGCTCCCTTATTTTTTGCTAATGCGGCCGACTTTAAACGTCGCGCCCTCAGTGCCATTGCCCGGGAGACAGAACCAGTAGAATGGTTTGTCTTGAATACGGAGGCCCTTGGGGAATTGGATAGTACAGCCGTGGAGATTCTTGAGGAACTAGCGGCAGAATTATCAAGACGGGGTATAGTTTTTGCCCTCGCTAGGGTTAAACACGATCTGTACTTACAATTGCAACGTTCTCGCTTGTTAGATAAAATTAGCCAGGAGAGAATTTACTATACTTTGCCGGCGGCGATCGAAGCTTTTCAACATCGTTAACTGATAGTTAGGGGTCGAGAAGGTCATCGCCGACCTCCCCTCCCATAGAGAACCTACCCGTGCATAGTTTTCGGACTTTATTGAAATTAGGTGATAGAGTTGTCTAAGTTGGGCTTCCGTCGGTTGCATTTAGTCATTATCGGCTTGATTTTAGATTATTGTTCATTTTTAGCATCATTAACTGAAAGTCACTTCCCTAACCTATTTAGGGTTTGCGGCAAAAAGTTTTTCGTGGGGGTAGGGGGGTGTGGGGTTTTACCCATTTTCAAGTGGTCAATTACCTAAGTTTCAGGGAAAAAGTGCCTAATTCTCCCCCCCGATC
>NZ_JADEXI010000761.1:0-1879 GCF_015207185.1 Microcystis sp. LEGE 08355
CTAACGGCCACCGAGAAAATCTTCACCAGATAAGTATTTTTACTCAAGTCTCTGGAGGGGGACAGCTTATGTGACAGTTGAGGGTGCGGAATGTGGGTTATAATATCATACAAATCTCGATTATGCAAGGATTTGGCTTTTCTGGTTTCTGTGTGGAAACGAGGTCTACAATGATAGTTTATTTATTCACAAAAATAGCCCTAAAAGTCTTTCCCAGTAAACATTTCAGAATTTGATCGGCAAAAATTATCACACAAAGTCGAGAAGAGCCAAGATAATTTTAAGAAAAATACATCTTTGATCTGCTTGGATTTTCCTAGAATAGAACCAAGCTCTGGTTTAATTAATTTTTTAGCCTATATTAACAAAAAAATAATCTAAAACTAATAAATAATTTATAGTTTCTTGATTTAAGTAATCAATAATTAATTCAAACTATTCTATTGATAACTAGATAGTTTCTCAAAATTACTCTAGTCCTTTAGTTTATGGATAGAGGGAGTTTTTGTCTATTTTTCGCCCTTGGCCGTCACCTCAAATTTGATTGAGGCGGAATTTTTCCCCACTGTGCCAATGGATATAAACAAATAAAAATGGTGTCAGTAGGGAAAAAGCTCACCCCTAGGATTCCTGTAAAAAAATTAATTCAGCCGGTGTTACCGCTCCTTTTTCCGTGATGATAGCGGTGATTAAAGCGGCGGGAGTAACATCGAAAGCGGGGTTATAAAAGTTAACATCTCTAGGGCAAAGGGTAGTTGTCCCCACCTGATAAATTTCGGCACGATCGCGCTGTTCGATCGGGATACCCGTACCATCCTTAAGGGAAAAATCCACCGTCGATAGCGGCGCGGCCACATAAAAAGGCAGATGATGAGCTTTTGCCAGCACTGCCAGGGAATAGGTGCCGATTTTGTTAGCCGTGTCCCCATTGGCCGCAATGCGATCGGCCCCAACGATCACCGCATCGATCAGTTTTTGCTGCATACAGTGGGCCGCCATGCTATCGGTGATCACGGTGACGGGAATTCCCTCCCGCAGACATTCCCAGGCGGTTAATTTTGCCCCTTGCAGCCGCGGCCGGGTTTCGTCTGCATACACTTGTATTAATCTCCCTGCTGTCCAAGCGGAACGAATTACCCCTAAAGCAGTACCATAACCGGCCGTGGCTAGGGAACCAGTATTACAGTGGGTTAAAATTGTCAGTTTTTCCGGTTGCTCCGGCAGCGCCAATAAACCATGGTGACCGATCGCCCGACAGGTTTCCACGTCTTCTTTTTGGATATTTTGGGCAGTTTCAAGGAGATTTTTGGTAATTACTGCCACTTCTGGGCTACTTTCCCTGGCCACTTTTAACATTCGCTCGATCGCCCAGAATAAATTCACCGCCGTCGGCCGGGTTTGGGCTAATCGATCGGCTATTCTAGTTAAATCAGCCAGAAATTCCTCTGTCTGGTCGGTGGTAATTTCCTGCGCTCCTAAAACCATACCATAGGCAGCCGCTACTCCGATCGCCGGAGCGCCGCGGACAATCATCGTTTCGATCGCCTGGGCCATGGCTTCACTGCTGGTGATCTCAACTTCCCCATACTCCATGGGTAAACGGGTTTGATCGATCAGCCAAACTTTGTTATCTTGCCAACGCACGGGATAGATCGAGTTACTCTCGCAAGTGGTTGTGGTCATAAACATTTTTAGATTGAGAATTGGCCAAATTTACCACATAGACTTCTTGCCTAATTAATTTTTGAGAGTTCAAAAATGACAAAAATAGACATAAAACTGCATAAAATCCCTAAATGGGGCATTTAATTGATTATTTATTATTCATTCCTAATTCTCCTGACTACTGGCTCCTGACTTGAAAGAGGGTGTGGGGTGT
>NZ_JADEXI010000762.1:0-1863 GCF_015207185.1 Microcystis sp. LEGE 08355
ATCTCCCCCCGCAACGCGCACGAAGTGGTCTCCCCACTCTCCTAGACTTTTTAAACAGGATTTAGTATGACAGGGGACTCC
Organism: Microcystis sp. LEGE 08355; assembly: GCF_015207185.1. Classification (NCBI taxonomy): domain Bacteria; kingdom Bacillati; phylum Cyanobacteriota; class Cyanophyceae; order Chroococcales; family Microcystaceae; genus Microcystis; species Microcystis sp. LEGE 08355. The sequence continues at coordinate 82 of NZ_JADEXI010000762.1, forward strand.
CCGGCTGTTGTCTTTCCTAGCTGATTTCTTGGCTGTCAACCTACTGCTATATACTTAAGTTGACAATTGCCTCAGCCTATCAAGAAAAGACTATGACGATTGAAACCGTTGCCACAAAACCCTTTAGTGACCAAAAACCGGGGACTTCCGGACTACGAAAATCCGTTCCCGTTTTTCAACAACCCCATTATCTGGAAAATTTTATTCAAGCTATCTTCAACACTTTAGACGGTATCGAGGGTCAAACCCTAGTTGTCGGTGGAGATGGTCGTTATTATAACCGTCAAGCTATTCAAACTATCCTGAAAATCGCCGCCGCTAACGGTATCGGTAGAATACTCGTGGGAACCGATGGTATTGTCTCCACTCCCGCTATTTCTGGGTTAATTCGCGAAAATAACGCTTTTGGCGGTATTGTTCTCTCCGCTAGTCATAACCCCGGCGGTCCGGAGGGCGATTTTGGCATTAAGTACAATATTACTAACGGCGGACCGGCCCCGGAAAATATCACCGATGCAATTTATGCCGAGACTAAGGTGATTAGCAGTTATAAAATCCTCTCAGGGGCCGATATTAACCTCGATCGCCCCAGTTCCTTTAAACTGGGAACTATGGATGTGGAAGTGATCGATGCGGTTACTCCCTACGTCAAAATGATGGAAAAGATTTTTGATTTTGATCGCATTCAGACCCTACTCACTTCTGGTAAGTTTAAAATGTGCATGGATTCTCTCCATGCGGTGACGGGTCCCTACGCTTATGCTCTATTTGAACAGCGTTTAGGCGCGCCCAAGGGTACAGTATTAAATGGTATTCCCCTAGAGGACTTTGGTGGGGGTCATCCCGATCCTAACCTAGTCTATGCCCATGATCTGGTAGAAATTCTCTTTGGTCAAGATGCACCCGATTTTGGGGCCGCTTCCGATGGCGATGGCGATCGCAATATGATCCTCGGTCGGAATTTTTTTGTTACCCCCAGTGATAGTTTAGCTGTACTAACTGCCAACGCTCATCTAGTACCAGGGTATCAAAATGGTATCACGGGAGTGGCGCGATCGATGCCCACCAGTGCGGCGGCCGATCGCGTAGCCGCTAAACTGGGAATTGACTGTTATGAAACTCCCACCGGTTGGAAATTCTTCGGTAATTTGTTGGATGCGGGGAAAGCAACCCTTTGCGGTGAGGAAAGTTTCGGCACGGGTTCCAATCATATTCGCGAAAAAGATGGTTTATGGGCGGTTCTTTTCTGGTTAAATATTTTGGCAGTTAAAGGGGAATCTGTAGAGGCAATTGTTCGCAGTCATTGGCAAGAATTCGGTCGTAATTTCTATTCTCGTCATGACTATGAAGAAGTCGCCTTAGAACCAGCAAAAGAGATGATGGCACGTCTCCAGAAGCTGGTTTTAGACCTTAAGGGTCAACAATTTGGTAACTATGAAGTGGAATATGCCGATGATTTTAGCTATACGGATTCCGTGGATGGTAGTGTGAGTAAAAATCAAGGTATTCGCATTGGTTTTACCGATGGTTCTCGGATTATTTACCGTCTATCGGGTACGGGAACTAAAGGAGCCACTCTCCGGGTTTATCTAGAAAGTTATGAACCGGACGCAAGTAAACACGATATCGACACCCAAAAGGCCCTACAACCCTTAATTGATTTAGCCGAAGAAATCGGTCAAATTCGTCAATCTACCGGACGGGAACAACCCACGGTTATTACCTAAAATCTAGGGATCAGCTATCAGTTTTTATCGGGGAATTTTTTGACCTGATCATCAC
>NZ_JADEXI010000763.1:0-1861 GCF_015207185.1 Microcystis sp. LEGE 08355
ATCAAGAGGGGAACAACTTCCAGTAAGATGAAAAATGGTCAGTGAAAAAGCTAACCGAAATTTATTGTCGGAAATGGTAACACCGCCCCATTTCCCCAGACTCTAGAGGCTAGAGTCCGGTAAACCAGCGGATAAAAATTGACATCCATGAGTGCAGACATCTTCGATCGAGTTAAAAAAGTTGTTGTGGAACAATTAGAAGTAGAGCCGGAAAAAGTTACCCCCGAAGCAAGCTTTGCTAATGATCTGCAAGCTGATTCCCTCGATGTGGTCGAGTTAGTGATGGCTTTAGAGGAAGAATTTGATATTGAAATTCCCGACGAAGCGGCCGAACAAATTGACACTGTAGGCAAAGCTGTTGACCATATTAGCGAGAAAGTAGGAGCAACCGCCTAATTATTGCGGGAAAATTGACAATTAGGATTAAATATCTGGGGCAAAATCTGCCCTTATTTTTGAACAAACATGACAGAATTGCCATTAAAAAGGGTTGTCATCACGGGGATGGGTGCGATCACTCCCCTCGGCAATAATCTAGCAGACTATTGGACAGGCTTAATCAACGGCAAAAGTGGCATTGGTTTAATTACCCACTTTGATGCCTCCCGTCACGCTTGTCGCATTGCTGGGGAAGTGCGGGGTTTTGACCCCCACGAATATGTGGATCGCAAAGAGGCAAAGCGCATGGACCGTTTCGCTCAATTTGCCGTCGCCGCCAGTTTGCAAGCGCTGCAAGATTCTCGATTAGTTATCGACGCTCTCAATGCCGATGATATAGGCGTACTAATTGGTACGGGCGTAGGTGGCATAAAAGTGCTTGAGGATCAACAGGAAATTTACTTGACAAAAGGTCCGAGCCGGTGTAGTCCTTTCATGATCCCGATGATGATTGCCAATATGGCCGCTGGTTTAACCGCTATCCACACGGGGGCCAAGGGACCGAGTAACTGCACCGTGACCGCTTGTGCTGCCGGTTCTAATGCCATCGGCGATGCTTTTCGTCTAGTACAAAGGGGTTTGGCCAAAGCGATGATCTGCGGTGGGACGGAAGCCGCCGTTACCCCCCTAGGATTGGCTGGTTTTGCCTCCGCTAAGGCCCTGTCCACCCGCAACGATGACCCCACCCGGGCCAGTCGTCCCTTTGACAAGGACCGGGATGGTTTTGTCATGGGGGAAGGGGCTGGAATCTTGATTATAGAGGAATTAGAAACGGCCTTAGCCCGTGGGGCGCGGATTTACGCCGAAATGATCGGTTATGGTCTGACTTGCGATGCCTATCACATGACTGCACCGGTTCCCGATGGTCGTGGAGCCACCAGAGCGATCGAATTAGCGATCAAAGATGCCGGTTTGACTCCGGCGGAAATTAGCTATATCAACGCCCACGGCACCAGTACAGGGGCCAATGATCCCACGGAAACCAAGGCGATTAAAAAAGCTTTAGGAGAATCGGCCTACCAAATCCCCGTCAGTTCCACCAAATCGATGACAGGCCACCTTTTAGGCGGTTCTGGCGGCATTGAAGCCGTGGCCACGGTAATGGCAATCGCTAATGATCGGATTCCCCCGACTCTCAACCTTGACAATCCTGACCCCGATTGTGATCTTGATTACGTCCCCTACGAAAGTCGTCAGCAGATAGTTAACGCTGCCCTCTCCAACTCCTTTGGATTTGGCGGCCATAACGTCACCCTAGCTTTTAGAAAATATGCTTGAGTCGATGCCCCCGAAAGAGTAATCTTTGAGTGGCTCCCTCTTTAACTGGGTCTTATTTTTGTAGTTCATTCTAAAAAACATTATGGTTGTAGTCTCCCAATCCCTCGAAGAACTTTGTATTAATGCCGTGCGTTTTTTAGCGGTG
>NZ_JADEXI010000764.1:0-1860 GCF_015207185.1 Microcystis sp. LEGE 08355
TTCAAAAGACCGTCGGTGGTCTTCCTGAATTAATTTTATGGATTTATGGAGAGAGCGGCAAGCGACTCTTTGCTGAAGGATTTCAACCATTTTAGATGGTGACAGACTTGCATCTGAGACATAAATAGTCGTCAGTTCGTTTAAATCCTGAGAATTCATCTCGTTAATATTTATCAATCTAATATTCATTTTAGACGTCCTCATAATACTGTTGATATTTTTTTCTAAGTTGTGTAAGCGCTTTTGGATACACAATAAGATGTCCTTTAAGGATTCCCGTCGCTAAGTTCAATAATCCTGCTAGAATAGGAGCAATAGACATGAACCAGGGCAAATCCTCTCGTTCTAGTAATAAATAAGCGCTCACAATAAACTCAGTGATTAAGTAAATGATACAGCCAAGACGATTAATAATTGAGATGACTGATGTTTCTAAGAAAGGTGCTTCAAAAAGTTGAAACAGATAGATGTATGTTTCCAGTCTCATAGTCCCAAATCGAGTTTTGCTTAGTCTATCTCTCTGAATATTTATCCAATTTAAGGTCGCTTTCGCGAATCCTTTGAGGCGTTCACGCATATACTCCTCGCTAACTTTGTTGTCGAAAAGAATACAGGCTATCAAAGAAACTGGAACGGCAAATAATATCTTTATATCGTCCCAATCCCCCGGCACTAAAACCATAGCCGTGTTAAAATTTAAGAATGCGATGATGCTCGTGGCAAACCAAGAAAAGAAATTATCTTTCAAAGAAGATAAAATATCTCTATCCATAAAACTCCTTTAGTACAATTCACAAATTTTAATAATCTGAAAGCGGCAGAACTCGGCTGCGGCAACTCTCCTCTGTGCGATCGCATAGCAAGGAAAGCGTTGTAACAGGTCTTCCTGATCTTGGGGATGAAGGTCCTCAGCAATTAGCCGATTGAATTCCTTTGATTGATTGATATTGACTCTTGCTTCCGACTCTGGCCACGGGTTAGATTCTGATTCTCGTTCGGTGTGGCCACTGGCATTAGATACATGGGAACTATTCCAACCGTTGCCCTCAAAGTGAGGGAAACTATCTGATTTTTTCATAATTTTGCCTCAGCTTTTCTTCTAGTTTCTTGGATAGCGTTCTTAATAACAAATTCCACGTCAGTATGAGCATATGTAACTGGGAGACCTTCCAAAGCAGTTTCTAGCTCTAAGCGAAATGATTCGCCGCCGTTGTTTGTAGCATTCAAAATGACTACAGAGCCACCTTTTTCAATGACATTTTTAACGGTAGTTCTCCAATCTTGAGGGCAAGGTGATTCCCGCTCGTTGGTCTCTATAAGGACTAACAATACACCAGGTTTTTTTGATGACTGAAAAATTTTATGGGCTGTGCGAACAGCTGGACAGGCCAAAGTTCCCTGTTTTTGGGTGGTTCTTACGGCTCCACACTGTTTTTTCGCATCAGTTGGATTGGTGGGGGTAAGATTTTCAAAAAAGTCCTGCTCGCCATTGACTTGAATAACTTTCAATTCATCACCACGCGAAATGGATTCTGTTATACCCTTACAGGCTTTCTTGGTTGTCGTCTTAAACTCTTCGTTATTTTGTCCACTTATAGATGTGTCTTTTAAGAGAACAAGAGCGATCGGATTCTTTTGTGAACAAGATGGCAAAACGATAAGTATGGAGACAGTCATAAATCGAAGGAACGATCGGTTCAGACTCTTTTTCATAAAATTACAAGGTAATAAAGTTTTCAGACTCAGGGAACTCTATCTTCCCCTGCGTCTTGATTTCGATTCTAGAACCTATCTGAAGAAAAATCGGAGTGCTGATGCGAACACCGAAAGGATGATGAGAGATCAACCCTGAGCAACAAA
>NZ_JADEXI010000765.1:0-1854 GCF_015207185.1 Microcystis sp. LEGE 08355
CTCCTCCACACTGATGTTCTGATCGCGGATAAAGGGTTGATCGAGCAGAGAAAGTTCTTTCAAACGTTTTTCAATGCGACCAGCCACGATTTTTTCTTTGATATTATCGGGTTTATTGGCTAAATCGTCCCGTCCCATCTCAATTTCTTTTTCTTTGGCGGAGATTTCGGTGGGAATATCGGCTACTTTCACATATTCGACGTTAGGACAAGCGGCAATCTGCATCGCCACGTCATTAACCAATTTTTTGAACTCCTCGCGACGGGCAACAAAATCGGTTTCGCAGTTCACTTCCACTAAAACACCGATGCGACTGCCGGTGTGGATGTAACTGCCGATCATCCCTTCTGCCGCTACCCGACTGGCTTTTTTCTCGGCGGAAGTAATCCCTTTTTGACGCAACCATTCGATCGCTTTAGTTATATCCCCCGCGTTTTCCGTCAGCGCCCTCTTGCAATCCATCATGCCGGCGCCGGTCTTTTCCCTAAGTTCTTTAACCTGTTGTGCTGTAATTTCTGCCATAAAATTCCTAACCTACTGCTTATAGTTGATCATGCCACGAGAGGGGCAGGTTTTACTGATCGATAGGTCCGGAAAGTTTCCCCCCGAACCTATTGGCGATCAATAGCTAATTTTCCCTAGTTATCGTCGTCTCCACTGGCAAATTCGGCGGCGTATTGGGAATAATCACCTTCTTCCTCGTACTCGGTTTCATCCTCGTAGTCTTCCTCGTATTCTTCCACCGCTGCTTGACCACCGCGACGACCTTCGATGATCGCATCGCTAATTTTGCCTAAAATCAGTTTAACTGAGCGAATTGCGTCATCGTTGGCGGGAATCGGCACATCTACTAAGTCAGGATCGCAGTTAGTATCCAAGAGGGAGATGATGGGAATGCCCAATTTTTGACATTCTTGGATAGCGTTGTATTCCCGACGCTGATCCACTACGATGACTAAATCCGGCAGCCGGCGCATGGTTTTAATGCCACCGAGGTATTTTTCCAGTTTGCCCAATTCCCGACGCAGCACCGATGCTTCTTTTTTCGGTCGTTTATCGAGGGCGCCGCTATTTTCTAATTCTTCTAATTCTTTGAGTCTTTCTACCCGGCCGCGAATGGTTTCCCAGTTGGTTAACATTCCCCCTAACCAACGTTGGTTAACGAAGTGGCTACCGCTGCGTAAAGCTTCCTGTTTAATGATTGCTGCCGCTTGCCGTTTCGTACCGATGAATAAAAAGCGTTTACCGCGATCGGCTTCTCCTCGGACAAATTCGTAAGCCTCTTCGATTAATTGGGCAGTTTGCACCAAATCAATGATATGAACCCCATTCCGGGCAGTGTAGATGTACTGAGACATTTTCGGGTTCCAACGGCGCGTTTGATGGCCAAAGTGAACCCCAGACTCTAGCAATTCTGCGAGAGAGACAACGGGCATATTTTTCTCCTTTTCGGGTTTATCCTCCATCTAGGGCTGGATTTCTAGATTCCTAGAAACACCCGATCGCCTAGATGTGCGATTTTTGACAACTTTTCTAGTCTAACATAAGTGGTCGTGCAAAATTAATTTCTTGGTTGGGATAGGAGACTCCGAGACAGGAGACTCCGAAACAGGAGACAGCTATCAGTTATCAGATTTGAGTTTGGCTCTTCGTTACTCTTTATGCTAAATCAACAGACAAGATGCCAAGATAACATACTTCTAACCCAAAAATTCCGAAAGTTTCTCAAGCCATAGGCTCTCCGTTTTATTAGTTTAAGTTTATTGTTGATTCCCTCGACCACCCCATTCGTTGTCCTTCGCTCGAAATAACTAATGATTTCTCCAAACCAGTTTCGGATTGTTTGACAACTCT
>NZ_JADEXI010000766.1:0-1852 GCF_015207185.1 Microcystis sp. LEGE 08355
CCCACACCCTGATCTGGAATATTCTGGCGGAAGATCGATCGCAAAGACTTGAAATCTGTTCTAACAATAGTTACACTTCTTTAGAATAGATACACTTTTCAAGGGATAATGTAGGTTGGCTAACTCTTGCACTTAACAGTCGAGATTGTTGGGCTTATATTTTGACCCTGAATATAAAAAGCGTCTAAGTGGACACTAAATTGTCAATAGGAGGAGCGTAGTCAATGGGACTACCTTGGTATCGAGTACACACAGTCGTTCTCAACGACCCGGGCCGTTTAATTTCCGTTCACCTGATGCACACCGCACTGGTAGCGGGTTGGGCTGGCTCCATGGCCCTCTATGAGCTTGCTATTTTTGACCCCAGTGACCCCGTATTAAACCCGATGTGGCGGCAAGGAATGTTCGTGCTGCCCTTCATGGCCCGTTTAGGTGTCACCGGTTCTTGGGGTGGCTGGAGCGTCACTGGCGAAACTGGTGTTGACCCCGGTTTCTGGTCTTTTGAAGGCGTTGCCGCCGCTCATATCGTCTTATCTGGTCTGCTATTCCTAGCGGCCGTTTGGCACTGGGTTTTCTGGGATTTAGAATTATTCGTCGATCCCCGCACGGGCGAATCTGCCCTCGATTTGCCGAAAATGTTCGGTATTCACCTGTTCTTATCTGGTTTACTTTGCTTTGGTTTCGGTGCTTTCCATCAAACAGGCCTTTGGGGTCCTGGGATGTGGGTTTCCGATGCCTACGGTTTAACTGGTCATGTGCAGCCCGTAGCTCCCGAATGGGGACCGGCTGGTTTTAACCCCTTTAACCCCGGGGGTGTGGTAGCTCACCACATTGCCGCGGGTATCGTCGGGATTATCGCCGGTTTATTCCATTTAACCGTTCGTCCCCCCGAAAGACTCTATAAAGCCTTGAGAATGGGTAATATCGAAACGGTGCTTTCTAGCAGTATCGCCGCCGTTTTCTTTGCCGCTTTCGTCGTAGCTGGAACTATGTGGTACGGTAATGCTACCACCCCGATCGAACTCTTTGGCCCGACCCGTTACCAATGGGATAAGGGCTATTTCCAAGAAGAAATTGAGCGTCGCGTCGAGGCCAGCATCGCCAATGGGGCCACCATCGCCGAAGCTTACCAAGCAATCCCCGAAAAACTGGCTTTCTATGATTATGTCGGTAATAGCCCCGCTAAAGGTGGTTTATTCCGTACTGGTGCCATGGATAGCGGTGACGGTATCGCTAAATCTTGGTTAGGACACCCTGTGTTCAAAGATGGCGAAGGTCGCGTCCTGAGCGTGCGTCGGATGCCTAACTTCTTTGAAACCTTCCCCGTTGTCCTGACTGACTCGGAAGGTATCGTTCGCGCTGATATTCCTTTCCGTCGTGCGGAATCGAAACTGAGTATCGAACAAAGTGGTGTTACCGTTTCTTTCTACGGTGGCGCTCTCGATGGTCAGGTGTTCAGCGATCCTGCTGATGTGAAGAAATTTGCCCGTAGAGCGCAACTCGGTGAAGCTTTCGAGTTTGACACCGAAACCCTGAAGTCTGACGGGGTATTCCGCACTTCTCCGAGAGGTTGGTTTACTTTCGGTCATGCTGTCTTTGCTTTACTATTCTTCTTCGGTCACATCTGGCACGGTTCTCGTACCATCTACCGCGACGTATTCGCCGGGGTCGATCCGGATCTGGAAGAACAAGTGGAATTCGGTTTATTCCAAAAATTGGGTGATCTTAGCACTCGTAAACAAGAGGTTTAGTTTTAGCTAAATCATCCATATAAAAAAAGGAGTCAAGTCTTTGACTCCTTTTTTTTGTTAATCACACTATTAAAAACGGATTTAGACTAATACCATTTTTC
>NZ_JADEXI010000767.1:0-1850 GCF_015207185.1 Microcystis sp. LEGE 08355
GCTTTATTGTACGGAGCCGAAGTCATCGCTATTAATGGCAACTTCGATGATGCCCTCAAGATTGTCCGCCAACTATCAGAAAATTATCCCGTAACTTTGGTCAATTCCGTCAATCCCTACCGTTTAGAGGGTCAAAAAACCGCCGCTTTCGAGATTGTCGATGTCTTGGGTAATGCCCCCGACTGGTTATGTATTCCCGTGGGTAATGCGGGCAATATTAGCGCCTATTGGATGGGATTCTGTCAGTATCACCAGATAGGTAAATGTGACCGACTGCCGAAGATGATCGGTTTTCAGGCCGCCGGGGCCGCCCCTTTTATCTCCAAACAACCGGTTGACCATCCCGAAACCCTAGCCACGGCTATCCGTATCGGCAACCCCGCTAACTGGGAAAAAGCTTGGGCCGCTAGTCACGCTAGTCAAGGGCAATTTCACGCAGTCAGCGATGAGGAAATATTGGCAGCCTATCGGATTTTAGGGGGCCAAGAGGGGGTTTTCTGTGAACCAGCCAGCGCCGCTTCTGTGGCAGGATTATTAAAAGTGCATCAACAGGTTCCCGATGGGGCCACCGTAGTGTGTGTTTTAACGGGAAATGGCCTAAAAGACCCAGATTCGGCGGTAAAACACAGCAATAACCAACTAAAATCTGGGATTGCTCCCGAATTAACCCAAGTGGCTCAAATTATGGGCTTCTAAGCTAACGTTAATTCGGGTTAAGCAGTGCTTCTATAAAACTCCCTTAGAACTGGGAATTATACCGGCGCGACGGGGATCGATCGCTATGGCCATACTCATCGCCCGGGCAAAAGCTTTAAAAGTAGCCTCAATAATATGATGGGAATTAATCCCGTCTAATTGGCGAATATGTAGGGTCATTTGACTGTGATTGACCAAAGCGACAAAAAATTCCCGCACTAGCTGAGTATCGTAGGTTCCCACTCTTTGGGTGGGAATTTCTAGACCATAACTGAGGTGGGGACGACCGGAAAAATCGAGGGCAACCTGCACTAAAGCTTCATCGAGAGGGGCGACAAAATGCCCGAAACGGACGATGCCTTTTTTGTCGCCTAAAGCTTGCAGTAAAGCTTGTCCGAGGGTGATTCCCACGTCTTCATTGGTGTGATGGTCATCAATTTCTAGATCTCCGGTGGCGCGTACATCGAGATCGATCGCAGCGTGGGAGGCGATTTGCTGCAACATATGATCGAGAAAGGGAATTCCTGTCTGGGCGCGACAATTGCCGCTACCGTCAAGATCGATCGTCACCTGGACATCGGTTTCTTTGGTAGTACGACTAACCGAGGCGCGACGGCAAGGTGAGACAAAAGAATCGGGTATCTGGGAAGTGGAAATCATTTGCAGCAGTTATCTTAATGGTGAGATACGAAGTTTTCCTTTTCAGGAGACAGGAGACAGGAGACAGAAGACAAGAAACAACTATCCTACCCATAAAACCTAAGATTATGTCAAATTTATCCGAGCTTTTAGATATTTTGACCCGATAGCAGCTCGATAACTTACTTGTGCGGGGGGTCTAGAAAAGAACGTAGGTTGGGTTGAAGCATGAAACCCAACGCCCGCATGGGTTACGCTACCGCTAACCCATCCTACAAATAATTGTGTCTCCCTACTTAGCTTAACAAATTAGGTTTTAGATTCGGCCCTTGTAATCAGTAAACCTAAAACTCACATCTGATAACTGATAACTGATAACTGATAACTGATAACTGATAAGGCTGACGGACTAACTTTCTGGTTCAGTTTTAGCTTCCGCCGGCGGACTGGGGGGCAACACTTCCTCGCTCAGGGGTTGAGGATTTTGGCTAGTGGGGGGACCGGCGGGGGAACCC
>NZ_JADEXI010000768.1:0-1848 GCF_015207185.1 Microcystis sp. LEGE 08355
ATTTTGTCCAGGGAGAAACAGATGCTAAAATTGCTTGACTAATTTCTAAAGGGGACTGCACGGGAAAGGGAATTTTAGCGATAATTACCTTTAAACCCCATCTTTTAGCTATATGTTTAACTGCATTAGCACAAGCATTATAGGTCTGATCGGTGATCAGAATTTCCTCATTTTCCTGAAAAGTTAAGGAATTTAATACCGCATTCACTGCTGTGGTTGCATTGGGAACAAAGACTAAATCATCGCTATTTACACTGACTAAATCCGCTAATTTTTGCCTAGCAATATCTAATAATCCCTCTAATTCTCTCCCCAAAAATGCTAAAGGTTGTCTTTCCATTCGTTCCCGCAATTGTTGCTGATAATCCAAGACTATTTTAGGGGTTGCACCATAGGAACCATGGTTGAGAAAATAGATATCATCGGGAATTAACCAAGAGTTTTTGGACATATTGAATTAATTTGATTTTATTCAGAACTAGAAAAAATAGATGAGAAATTGCCTGTTATATTCAGCTTCTGACTAGCTAGTATATTTATTTATGATAAGCGGGTGGGTGGAATTAAATATAAGATGAACGTAGGTTGGGCTTCGGCCGTGAGCTTTTGCCGAACGGTTGAAGCATGAAACCCAACCCCCGCTCATGTTACGCTACCGCTAACCCATCCTACAAATAATTGTGCCTCCCTACTTATAACCACCCATTTTAGATTAATCTCCCATGGTTTGAAAACGATGAATAATTTCAGTGACAAAAGTTTCTCCATCTATGAGAGGATGATTTTCTGATGCAAAGATAGCTTTATCTATTTTTTGCCGAATATCTTCTCTCCATTCCGCATCAGTTATTTGTTCATATTCATCGAGTAAGGGACTTGCGTAAAAATAAGATGCCAGCTAGGAGGGTAGAACCGTCACATCCCATTTGGGCAAAGTTTCAGAACGCTGCGTTGAAAGGTTGCAATTGTTCTAATTCTTTAGTCAAAACCTTCACCCCTTTTTCATAAGTTCCTTCTACCAAACTTACTAGAGGCTTTATGCCCTTCCAAGTCATGTTAGAAGCGCAATTAAGAGCCGCATCAATTGAATCTAAAATTGCCCCATTCCAATAGTTTTCTAAGACAGACCAACACCGTTCAATGGGATTATATTTACTATGGTAAGGTGGGTAGTAGATGAGCCGTATTTGCCCCTGCGTTTTTTGGGCAAATTCTACCATTCTTTTGATAAATTGAGGGCGGTTGCTGCGAGTAGCTGCGCCTCCGTCTAAATCAATGACTAATTCTTCTAACCCTGGATAGATTGCTTGATTTTCTTGCCACCACAACTCTAAACAATCTACTACAAAATCTGAGGTTTCAGCCGATTGACCGAAATAAATTGACAGGCGTTCTCCCCTCACATCTAGAATTCCTAAAGGGACTAAAACAGCCGTCCATTCCCTATCATGATCATCAGCTTTTAATGGCTCGAGATAGCGGGCTTTCCCCTCACGAGACAAATTTCCTATCTTAACTTTAGCTTTGCTATCCAAGGAAATTCTCAAAGATTTAGTCTGGTTGTCAGCGGCTTGATTGGCTTGAGCTACGTTGGCAAAAATTGCCTCAGTTTCTGGACTTTTTTTGAGCGGTTTTATTTTTTGTGTTTTTTTTAAACTATAGCCCATTCGATTCAAAATATCTCCAATGGTTTGACGAGAGGGCAATTGTTCGTCTCGATAGCCTTTTTCTTCTTTTAATGCCTCTCTTACCGCTCTGGCACTGATTCTAGTAAAGGCAAAAGTTGATGGAAATTTCGGGTCTGCTTGCGAGTACATCTCCACTAAACTTTTGATGTCTGCCTCTAAG
>NZ_JADEXI010000769.1:0-1843 GCF_015207185.1 Microcystis sp. LEGE 08355
TTTGAACTTAAAAGCAGATTTGGTAAATTCGGCACTTCCTCCCTGATGTTTTTTCTTAAAGTTAGGATACTTAGTACGACCAGCAAAGAAATTAGTGAAAGCTGTTTGTAAATGTCTTAACCCTTGTGGTCAAGGTACACAGCTAACTTCGTTTAAAAACTCTAATTCTTCTTGCTTTTTCCAATCGGTTAGCATTGAAGAAGTTTGGGCGTAGCCTACTCTTTCTTGTCTTTCATACCAAGCTTGTGTTCGTTCGTGGAGAGCTTTATTGTAAACTAATCTTACACAGCCCAAAGTGCGCCGCAATAGCGACTCTTGTTCTGGTGTTGGGTAAAATCGAAACGAATAGGCTTTCTCCATATCTCGCATTCTAGAATATATCGTGTAAATGCGCTAGTATTGAACAGTAAAGCCAACCTAGAACGACGGGGTTTCAGACCCAAATTTTCGATGAATAAGCAAGTCTATCATCGGCTAAGTGGTCGCCAGTATAGGTCAATCAAGAAGTTTTTTTACCGCACCATTCCTTTGCTCGGATTGACTACTCTGTTTGTTAGTTCAACGGCGATCACTCAGGCTAAACTGCCTTCAAATGTACCAAACATAGCCACAAAGAACATTGAACAATTTTCATTAGCCCGAAATCTGAGTTCGCATATTAGTAACCTAAAAGTTCCTATCAGTTATCAAATTGCTGAAAAACAAGAAGCTTCAGAAAACTTAAGATTTCACAGTACAGGTTTATGGAACGACTCTCAGACAGTTGAGATATATGGGGGACAAGCAGTAGAGTTTTATCTTGAAAACCGAGATGTTTTACCGACTGCGATAACCATACATCTTGTTAGTCCAACCACCACCACAGATTCTCAATCGCTACTTCTTCTCCCTTTGGGAAAAGGACGGATAAGATTTTCAATCTTTGGTGCAGAACCTATTTTGTATCGATTTACGATTAAACTTGAAGCCGATAGTCCCCAAGTTCAATATGCCTTATATAGTACCTGGATTCCTGGCGATCCGCCCAATCCCTCTCCACCAAATCAAAATGTGGAAACAACCCCAACATCTGTACCTACCCCAACTGCAACACCTATACCAATAATATCGACACCATACCCCAATGATAGTAACAACCAACAAGTTGTTGAAACTCCCCTTTCGCCTACATCTACTCCTGATATTAACCAACCACAACCAACAGAAGGAGTCACTCCTACCCCCAGGGTAATCGCGCGTCGTTTTGTATAGATGGTAACAGACAAAAATCCCTAACTGTTAATTTGGTGACGACGAACTGGCCTGAGTTAATCTGAGAGGAAGTGAAAAATCCTGTATTTTAGTGGTTGAGTATGGCAGAAGGATTTGGTCCCCTAGTCTTGAACCCCAAGCAAGAGCGAGAGGCAAAACTTTTAAGAAAGAGTGTCTTGAAACATTTTCAGCACCTAGAAGACCCCAGAGCGGACAGGGGACGCAATCACAGCCTGGTATCCCTAATTGCCCTAGCCATTTTGGCGGTCTTAGCGGGTGCCGACGGGTTTGTCGCCATAGAAGCCTACGGAAAAGCCAAACAATCCTGGTTGAAAACCTTTTTGGAATTAGCCAATGGGATACCTTCCCACGACACCTTGGGTCGAGTCTTAGGAATGCTAGAACCCGAGCAATTAAGGTCGGGATTCCTAGGGTGGATCGGGGAAATCACCGAAAAATTGAACCTAGAACTAATCCACATAGATGGGAAAACCGCCAAGGGTTCCTATGACCGTGAAAAGAAACTAAAGGCTTTGCACACAGTAAGTGCTTGGAGTAGCGAACATGGGTTAGTCTTAGCCCAAGAAAAAGT
>NZ_JADEXI010000022.1:0-20083 GCF_015207185.1 Microcystis sp. LEGE 08355
TTTATTTAACTTTCTGACTGGATACTCCCGTCAGCAATCCTATCGCAAACTTTTAATTGCTCCAGTGAGTTTGCGAAAACGGATGTTAGCAATGATCGATCGCGAGGCCAAAAACTGTAAAAATGGCGGTACGGGGCGCATTGTCGCAAAAATGAACGCTCTTGTCGATAAACCGATTATAGAAGCCTTATACGCCGCTTCTCGTGCCGGTGTGCAGATTGACTTAATTATTCGCGGCATCTGTTGTTTACGGCCCGGATTGCCGGAAATAAGCGAAAATATCCGAGTAATTAGCATTATCGGCCGCTTTTTGGAACATTCCCGCATTTTTTACTTTTACAATGATGGTCAGGAGGAGGTGTATATTGGTAGCGCCGATTGGATGACGCGGAACCTGACTCGTCGCGTGGAAGCAGTGACACCCATCGATGAACCAGCGATCGCCAAGGAACTGGAAGAAATTCTCGGGATTATGTTGTCAGATAACCGACAAGCATGGGAATTACAATCCAATGGCAGTTATATTCAGCGTCGTCCTGACAATGAGGGACAGGAAAGCAGTACCCATGTAATTTTAATGGAAAAAGCCCTTAAATCTGCGGGTGTTAGTCAATAGGAACAGTTATCAGTTATCAGTGGGTAAGTTGTCAGTGATCAGATGTGCTACTAAATCCGGTTATTAAAAACTGATTATCTATTGCTCCTTTTGCCTCTTGCCTCTTGCCTTTTGCCCGTCCTGATATGTAGCCTATACTCAACGGATTTAGTATGACTAACTGGTTGAGAGGTTAAACCATCTCAAAAGCTGAGAGCAAGCATCTTGATCTGTATTTTCTCAACCAGTCAAATCAAGCAAAAATCCTAATAATAATTACCGACTTTGCGATGGTGAACGGCCGTTAAACTATCAGGTTTAGAAACGCGACCATCGGCAACTTTATTGTAAACAATCCAGTGGTCAGCACATTCCATGCGACTAACTACCTCACATTCTAAATAAGCGAGAGCATCGGCTAAAATTGGGGAACCATTATTAGCGGTGCGAGTATTGACTCCTGCAAAACGATCTTCCCCAGGTCCGAAACGTTTTAAAAAGTGTTTCATCAGGGTTTGATAATTGCCTTCTTCCAGAATGTTTAAAATGAATTGATCCCCCACTTGCATTAAAGACTCGATCGCCCGATCTTTAGCCACAGCAACGGTAAAACCGGGAGGATCAAAACTTGCTTGCGTTACCCAAGAAGCTACCATTGCTCCGCTTCTGTCTCCTTTCTTGGTGGTAATAATATATAAACCACTGCTAATCCGTCCGATCGCTTTATCAAGGTCAGTATCGAGGGATTTTCTTTGTTTAACTTTTACCTCTTGGGTTAATAGTTGTCCCATGTCTGTACCCGCTTCTTCACAGCGTTGATAGAGACTCTCGTTAGGAGTTTCTGTGCTACGAATGGGATCAAAAGCTTTGGTTAAACCAACTTCACGAAACTTATTAAATAGAGGTAAAATTGATTCATCATCACCCCCTTGAGATTCAAACATTCCGAGGTATTGTTTCGGGTTAACCGAGGCGAGAATTGTGCCTAGATTCCCCGTAATTTCTTGGGCATTAATACCAGAAACGGGGGGAGTACCGATGACGATTCCCACCGCAGAAGAAGCTAATTCTTTTACCTCTTGGGGATCGGCGTATTTCAGGTCTAAAGTTTCTACAGCCAAACCAGTTTTAGTAATACCTTTAGCAATCGATTGACAGAGGCGATCGCTATAACCATAATCGGAAATATAGAAGACAGCGACGGTTTTTTCTGCCTTAGTTTGTGCCTGACTCCAATCACGATAACGGGTCAATAATTCAGTAACATTATGTTTTAATAACGGTCCATGACCATTAGCCACGAGATTAATATTACCTAGGGGTTCCATCCGTTTCATCGCCGCTAGTACCGAACGAGCATTAGGAGCCATTAAACATTCATAATAGAAGCGATAATCTGGTTCAATAGCACTTAACTGCTCATCGTAGAGATCATCGGAACAGTAGTGCATTCCGAAGGCATCACAGGTAAATAAAATTCCCGAACCGTGATCGTAGGTAAAAATAGTATCGGGCCAGTGTAAATTAGGAGCGTTAACAAATTCGAGAATGTGACCATTGCCTAGGTCTAACTGATCGCCATTTTTGACCAGTTGACGCTGAAAAGGATGATGAACTAAATTCTCTAAAAACTGAATTGCTACTTTCGACCCAACGACGGTAATATTGGGAGCGAGTTCCAATATATCTCTGACTAACCCACTGTGATCGGGTTCGGTATGACTGATAATTAAATAATCGATTTCTTGCGGGTTAATTAATCCGTTGAGACTATCAAAATATAGTTGACGGAATTTTTCGTGAGAGGTATCCACAAGGGCGATTTTTTCCCCACGAATCAGATAGGAGTTATAAGTCGTCCCGTTTTGTAATCCGAATTCAATATCGAAGCGATCGCGATCCCAATCGAGGGAACGAATAGCGGTGATGTCTGCGGTGAGATTGGCCACCTGCACGGTAAGACGTTTTGTTTTGACTGGTGTAGCAACCATCGAACCCCTCCTTATTGTTAAGTTTTTTATACTTTGTCTCTATTGTGCCACGAGGAAATAAGGTATGGGGATTTATTTTCCCATAATTACTGATAACAGTTATCTTAATGCTCAGGTGGGAGTCGATCGTCGATAGCGAATTAGCTTATACTTCATCTTTATGAGAAACGCTCTCTAGGGATCTGTGTGGGGAAATGGCTGTTATACACTCGAGTCAAGTTAAATTGGACAACTAGCGATCGCTTTTCGGCGGAAACAGGGAATTAGACAAGAAATGCTAATAAGCTAAGACGCATTTAAACCGCTTATTCTTAGATTAGCAGCCAGATTCAGACAAGAAAGGCTCATGTGCCTTGCCTACACTCTATTACTTGTCTTAGATGTCTGTATAATTTGCTATATTTTTAGATGAGCTTATCATGATTTCCCGATCCAATCCACCCAGTAAAGTTACTTTAGAATTTGGGTTACAAGTTGAGGGTAAAACGGTGATTCCTTTGCTGACAAAAGATTCAGCACAAGCTAATATTAAAGTTGCTATTGAATGGCAATTTAACCAAGATAAGGGAGGTTAGTATGCAAGTTCAAATCGAAAAACGCTATTACACACCTGAAGAATACTGTCAGCTAGAAGAAACAGCAGAATACAAAAATGAATATCTAGATGGAGATATTATTCCTATGACGGGAGCAACAATCAATCATAATCTGATTGCTGGTAATTTTTATAAAAATTTTCCGACTAAGATTAACAATCAAGATTATTGGGCTTTTATGAGTGATGTACGGTTATGGATGCCAAGATATCGCTTTTATACTTATCCTGATGTCATGGTGATTAAAGACAAACCATTATATGAAGGAAAAGGCACAAACACTGTAACTAATGCGTTAATCATTGTCGAGGTTTTATCGAAATCAACTAGAGATTATGACCGTACTGATAAGTTTAAGTTTTATCGCTCAATTCCTGAGTTTAAAGAATATATTTTGATTGATCAATACCGTTATTATGTTGAGCAGTTTTATCAACAAAATAATGGGGAGTGGTTGTTTAAAGCCTCTGAATCAGACAAAGATGCTTTAAGGTTTCATTCTGTGGATTTTCAAATGTCATTGCTGGATATTTATCAACGCATTGATTTTAATTTAAGTGAAGAATAATGGTTCTTTGGTTTGTCTTATGCAACGGACAGGATTATAAGAGATGAAACCCTTATAGAGAAAAACATTTGGTGATTTTTGTCAATTGTTTCTGATCTAGAGCGAACTAATTAATTAAATCTCTTGCCAGATAAGGATTTAGTTGATCTATGCAACCCCATTGAAATACCAAGTAACGAAGAACCATATATCTTAGCGAATTTTTCAAGCTAGGGCTTGCTACCTTGTAACCTGATATGGGAATTGATGACGCTCGGCGATTTGCGCCTAGAGAGGTAATACTTCTCCCTCTACATTTATGCTACCCCAGGAGAGTCCTCCCATAGAATCAATACTAATGGCTACTTGACAACCACCTCCTGAACGGTTACGATTAACATTTATGCAAAAATTAAGGTGAGGATAAAATGTCAATAAAAATCACAGAAATACAAGCCTCCGATGGCGCAAAAATTTATATGCAGTACGAAGAAGGTGATAGGGAGCAATTGCAAGCAGTAGGATTTTTCGACGATATAGAAGAAAGAACAAAAAATTTTCAAGCAGGAGTTACTAATATTGTTAATGAATATGCACAATTGTTATTAACTTCGATAAAACAGGGAGTTTCCCAAGCCAATCCACCCAGTAAGGTAACTTTAGAATTTGGGTTACAAGTTGGTGGCGAAACGGGGATTCCTTTGGTGACAAAAGGTTCAGCACAAGCTAATATTAAAGTTGCTATTGAATGGCAATTTAACCAAGATAAGGGAGGTTAGTATGCAAGTTCAAATCGAAAAACAGTATTACACGCCTGAAGAATATTGTCAGCTAGAAGAAATAGCAGAATACAAAAATGAATATCTAGATGGAGAAATTACTCCAATGGTAGGAGCAACTACTAATCATAATCTGATTGCTTTAAATTTCTGTAGGAATTTTCCGACTAAGATTAACAATCAAGATTATTGGGCTTTTATGAGTGATGTACGGTTATGGATGCCAAGATATCGCTTTTATACTTATCCTGATGTCATGGTGATTAAAGACAAACCATTATATGAAGGAAAAGGCACAAACACTGTAACTAATGCGTTAATCGTTGTCGAGGTTTTATCGAAATCAACTAGAGATTATGACCGTACTGATAAGTTTAAGTTTTATCGCTCAATTCCTGAGTTTAAAGAATATATTTTGATTGATCAATACCGTTATTATGTTGAACAATTTTATCAACAAAATAATGGGGAGTGGTTGTTTAAAGCCTCTGAATCAGACAAAGATGCTTTAAGGTTTCATTCTGTGGATTTTCAAATGTCATTGCTGGATATTTATCAACGCATTGATTTTAATTTAACTGAAGAATAATGATTAAATCCAATCTCGACTATCTACAAGAATCAATGGTTAAAATCCTCAATGAAAAAGGGGATACGCTGGGTTCTGGGTTTATTATTCGAGAAGATGGTTATCTCATTACCTGTCATCACGTTATCTATCTTTTACCCTCTTTAAGAGTAAATTATCAAGGGAAAGAATACGCATCTCAATGGTGTCAAGAATATTCTAATCCAGAAGTTGATATTGCTATTCTTAAGATTAAGATTGAGAGTGCTAAACCTGTGAAGATTGTTAATTTTCAAGCTGGGTTAAATTGCGTCACAGTTTATGGATTTCCTAGAGAAAAAGAGAAGAATTTTCCAGAAGGATTTGATGTGAATGCCGATAAAATTACTGTCAGTGCGCCTTTAAATCTGCTTTCGACTTATCCTAATAATAAGATTGAATATAAGAATCCTTGGAATAAATTACCTGATAAATCTTCTAATTTTCTGACTCACAGAATTAATGCTAAGGTTGATAGGGGTACAAGCGGAGGTGCTGTTTTTTCGGAAGAATTAGGAGGAGTTTTAGGGGTTATTCAATCGAGTAAAACTGATGAAAGTTATGTGATTCGGTGGGATAATATTTTAGATATTTTAGATAAACTGGGGTTAGAACCTACCAAAAATGCTGTTTGTCGATTTTTAGAAAAAATTCAAGATGAATTTCAATATCTTCAATTCTTTCATACTCGTCAAAAAATCTCGTTATTAAAGCAATATATTCCTATTGAAGTTACTTTAGAAAGGCGCTATAACCATGAGGTTGAAACATGGCAAGCTTATACAGGTGATGAGGGAACATTAAAGAAAATTTATGCCTTAAAAGGGTTTACTGAGGAACAGCAACGGGAAGAAAACAAAAAAGTACAAGTTGATTGGGAAGAAGCCAAGGATAAACACAATAAAATGATGATTCTTGCTGATCCTGGAATGGGTAAATCAACTCTTTTAAGGATGGAAGCATTAAAAATTGCTAGGGAAGAATTAGGGAAGTTAGGTGTTAATACTCCTCAACCCTTCTTAAACAATCGGGAGAAGGTTAAGGTTAAGGATGTGATTCTTCCTTTGTATTTTCGGCTATCTGAGTTAGCAAATAAATTAGCAGAAAAAAATGATGATATTATTAACATAATATCTCAGTTAATTGATAAAAATTTTCAGATTGAGTCTATTGTCAAACAAAAGCTAGAACAGGGAAAATGTGTCTTATTTTTAGATGCTTTAGATGAAGTTTCTTCTATACAACTACATAAACTCAATACAAAACTTGAGAATTTTTTAGATAATTCTCCTTGTAAAATTTATCTAACTTCTCGCATTGTGGGTTATAGTGGCAAATTTTCAAAGGAAGTCAAAGAGGTAGAAATTGTTCCCTTTACTGATCAAAAGACAGCCGAATATATCAAAACCTGGTTTGTTAATGCGGAAGGTTATTTAGAGAATGATTTGGTATCAGCGGACGGTTTAATTGAGGAGTTGAAAAATAAACCGCAAATTCAGGGTTTAGCACAAAATCCTTTATTACTTTCTTTAATTTGTAGTCTCTATCAAACTCAGGATTTAATTTTACCAGCAAAACGTAATGAAGTATATAAACAAGCAGTTGATTATATGCTGCGTGATTGGGTAGAAAATAGAAAGCTGGTATCAGTATCAGGCGGAAAGCGGATAGCGAAGATCAGATTATTAGAGATTGTGGCTTATGAGTTATCTTGTCGAGAAGAAGAAATTTTTATTTTCCAAGAAGAAGACTTTTTTAATGTTTTAGAAAGATATTTACGCCATGAAGAAGTATCAACAATTTTCCAGCAATCAAATAGTGATGAATTAATGATAGAGTTGTGCGAGGAAGATGGGATTATTCAGAAGTTTCATGAAAAAGGAGATCAATATCTATTTTTACATCGCACTTTCCAGGAGTATTTTACCGCTTGTTATCTTTATCAACGGATCAAGAAAAATCAAGAGGATGGAATTGCGTTAGTCAAGGCGCATTTCTGGGATCATGATTGGCATGAGACGATTATTTTGTTAGCGGGGATGATGTCTGATGCTAGTCTTTTGTTAGAAGCAATTTTACAGGAAAAAGATGATATTTTTGCGACTTTATTGATACTGGCTAGTAACTGTCTGGCGGAAAGTAAAAATATTCAAGATTCTCTGATTAATCAGATAGTCGATAAGCTTTATAAGGTGTGGCAGCGTGATTTTAGTTTAGAGTATATCAACAAGACAATGGTGACATTAGGGAAGACTTTTCCCGTGATGAGAAGACGATTAGAAAACGCACTTAAGGATTCACCTTGGTATGTCAGAGATAGTAAATTTAATGCAGCAGGATTGTTAGGTAAAATCGGCAATCCTGAATCGATATCCGCTTTAAGTGCGGCATTAGATGATTCGGAAAAGAGAATTAAAAAGTCTGCTGAATTTGCTTTGCGAAAGGTAGATAAAGAAGATCGCCATATACGCTTTTTTAAGTCGGGAGTACGTGGAGAATCCTTCAGATATTGGGCAGTAAAGGCATTAGGAGAAATTGGCAATCCCGAAGCATTACTAACTATTATTCGGGCGTTAAATTATTCAGATTGGTTGAGAAATAATGCCGCAATAATTTTAGGAAAAATCAACAGAAAGCAAGCTTTAGCTTTACCATCTTTAATTTCAATACTGTATGATTCTGAAGAAGATGTCAGATTTTACGGGGTAAAAGCTCTAGGTGAAATTGGTATTGGTAATTTGGAAACAATACAAGCTTTAATTAATGCGTTGAATGACTCAGACTTAAATGTCAGAGGGAATGCAGTAGAAGCGTTAGGTAAAATTAACAATTCAGCAGTAGTGTCAGCTTTAATCGAGACAATTAAAAATTCAGATGGGGATTTCAGAAGTTATGCAGCAGTAGCTTTAAGTAAGATTACTAATCCAGATGCAGTACCAGTGTTAATAGAAGCAGTGAATCATTCAGCTTTTCATGTTTATATTAGATACTCTGCGGTACAAGCTTTAGGTAATATTGGCAACCCAGAAGCCGTGTCTGCTTTAATTGCGGTGCTGAATGATTCAGAAATAAATGATATATATTATGCAGCAGATGAACTTGTCAGAAATAAGGCAGTAGAAGCATTAAGTAAAATTGGAACTCCACAAGCGGTGTCAGGTTTAATTGAGGCGCTTAATCATCCCTATCAGGAAGTCGCAGGTAAAGCGGCGGAAGCTTTATTAAATATTGGCACTGAGAAAGCCTACTTAGGTTTAATGACAGCACTTAATCATTTAGATGAAAATGTTAGGGAATATGCGGTAGAAGCGTTAGGAGAAATTAACAACATTGGCAGCACAGCAGCGATGCCTATTTTAATCGAGGCACTAAATAATCCTTATCAGGAAGTTAGAAGCTCTGCAACGATGATTTTCGCAAATTTTCCTTCGGGATTGGTGGTTCTTCCAGAATTTAGGCAAGCTTTCATTGCGTCGCTTAATGATGATTCAGATGAGACTGGTAGAGACTGTGTAGAAACCGCTTTAAGCTTGCTTCTTAATCCAGAAGAAGTATCAGCTTTAATGACAGCATTAATTAATTCAGATGAGACTATCAGAAACAATGCTATAGAATCTTTAGGCGGAATATTAGACAAAATTGGCAATCCAGAAACGATGTCAGGTTTAAGTATGGCACTAGAAGATTCAAATAATCTTCTCAGATGCTATTCGGCAATATTGTTAACAGTTTATTTAAATGGAAAAGGTAATCCAGAAGCTTTACCAATTTTAATCAAAGCACTTAATCATTCAGATGAGTATGTTAGACGCATGGCTGTAAGTGCTTTAGGTGATAGCGATAATCCAGAAGTAGTGTCAGCTTTAATTGAAGCTTTGAATGATGTAAATAAAGATGTGAGATTTATGTCAGCAGATGCTCTAAGCAAAATGGGCAATTTAGAGGGGATGCCAACTTTAATTGAGGGGTTAAATGATTCAGATAAATATATCAGAATTGCTATACTAGAAGCTTTAAGTAAGATAGACAATCCTGAAGTTATACCAGCTTTATTTAAGGGGTTAAATGATTCGGATGAGTATGTCAGAGCCTTAGCATCACAAACTTTAGGAAATATCGGCAACTCGGAAGCAATACCAGCTTTAATTGAAGCGTTAAATGATGAAGATAATCAGGTTAAAAACATTGCTCAACTAGCTTTAAGTCAAATAGGTAACTCAGAAACAATATCAGCTTTAATCGATGTAATAAAGTATTCAGAGCATGATGCCAGATGGTATGCAAAAACAGCTTTAATTGATATTGGTAATTCAGAAGTGGTATCAGCTTTAATCGAGTTGCTGAATCATTCAGATTGGCGTGTCAGAGGTGGTGCGGCAAGAGCGTTAGGTGAGATAGGCAACCTAGAAGTATTACCAGCTTTAACAGAAGCACTGACAGATGCAGATGATTATGTTTTAGAATTCGTAGCAGAAGCATTAGAAAAGATGGGCGACTTAAGAACCTTGAAACAAATTATTTATCGTTGGGATATTGATATTTATGAATCTAATATTTTTCAGCTTGCCAGAAAACTTGCCATCCGCTATCGCAAAACTAAAAACTCAGTTATTCCAGTTTATCGTCAGCGATTTAGATTTCTCGTAAAGCGCATTAGAGGAATTATTGTTATGTTAATCTCATCATTAAGAGACAAATAAAATCGTGACTATTGCAGACTCGCAATTCCCACCCAGAAAGCCAAGCCGAAACCTGACTTGATGGTTTATCCTGAAAGAATGGAGAAGACGATAAAACACTTGAGTAAAAAGATACGGTTCTTCGGTTTGTCTTATGCAATGGACGGGGGTTATAAGGAATGAAACCCTTATATAGACAGACATTGCTGCGATTTTTATCAATTGTTTTTGATCTAGAGCGAACTAATTAATTAAATCTCTTGCCAGATAAAGATTTAGTCGATTTATGCCACCCGCTCGAACCATACCAAGTAACGAAGAACCTTTTTAACAAGCTTTATCAATCTATTCATAATAAATATTGGCAGAGGATTAAAGATTAGTTATTGTGACTAACTCTTTTGATTAGAAAAAGATAAACTTGAGAATCTTCAGTCAAATTTATTGAATCAAAATCAGCTGTACTTAATTTAAATGAATCAACCCTAGTGGTTGGGGGGGCGGCGTGGTACTTCTAAATATACTCGATTGCCTAATATTGACAAATCTCTGACTAGATTATACTCTGTCTGATTGATTCTGTCCAAGGTTTGATGGCAATTCGGACATTCAATTGTTTCATTTAAAAGAGCGAGCTTTAGGAAAATTGTCTGAGCAATTTTTTGATAATTGACCACTGTTACATTTGGTAAATCGAGGAGTTGATCAAAATTTATCCACATAACCCACCTCCTGTCCTGTATTATTATTATACCATCCTCACACAGAACCTAGAAGAGCCAAGAGCGCACTTCCCATATTTCCCAAAACGCCATTACTCCGTTCTATATCCTAAAAAGCGAACGCTCTCCAGCATCAAAATGATCTGGTCATGGTGAGTATTTCATAAATTCCCATTTGTTTCATCACAATCATTGAGACACAATCAGTCAGGCTATAGCCTTTGTCTAGACGGTTGGCATAAAGTTCTACACCTGATTGAATTAAATAAGAATCAAGGCTAATAATTTGCAGATTTGGAGAGGTTTGGATTTGGCGATAGAAATTGACGACACCTTGTTTCATGGGTTGATCAAATTTAGCAAAAAAGTTAAGATATTCCACCAAGACTAAATCGGTTGTAATTAAAGAATAATCTTGAATTAACCTACTAAAAGCTCGCACTTGTCTATGCCATTGATCTTTAGCACGAACCAAGGCAACCCAATAAAATGTGTCGGCGAAGAGGGTCGGCATTATTTGTGAGGAGAATTGCCATAAAGATAGTAATCCAAGTTGGCCGCCGCATCGGTGGGGATCTGGTCAAAGGATTCTTCGGGAATGGTGGCAATTATTTCATCGGCGATTTCCCAAATTGGTTTGTTATTTTGCGGTGAAGGGGCGGGAGTTTTATGGGAGAGTATCAATTCTAAGCAGGATTGGATTAGAGATTCGGGAGCTTGTTCGATTTCCTGGAGGAGTTGTTCTTTGGCTGTCATGGCTGCTTTGGGATGGGGGGATACTCGACATTGTAGCGATCTCTATTATAAACAGTTGAAAAAAAGTAATTGCCTTGATTTTTTAGGGGTTTTCAAAGAAAAAAGCTTCTAAATCTCGCTCTCCTTTGATAACACGCATGATTTCTAGCCCTTGCTCAGTTAAGCGATAGAAAATAATGTAGTTTTTCATCGGTAAGCCACGCAAATAGGGACGAATCTCTCGATAACTGCGCCCCATTAGCGGAAATTGGCTAAGATAACGACATTTTTTGCTAAACTCCTCCAAAAATTTCTCACCCGCACTAATGTTAGTATTAGCCAAATAATCAAGAATTTGTTCCATATCTCGAAGGGCTTCAGTCGAAATTATGTATTGATTCATGAATATTTAAGCTTCACAGTTTTTTGGAAGTCTTGCTTTAAGTTGAGCGATTGCGGTTTCTCCGTCAATTCCTTCGCCTTGATCTAATTGTTCGGCGGCAATATCAATTTTTTGGCCAACTTCTTCTGCCCATTGTTGATATTGATCGCGTTTGCTGAGTAATTGTAAGGCTTCGGCAATGATTTCATCTGGATTGGCATAACGCCCTGTATCTAGTTTGGCTTCGATCAGCTTTTGGTGTTCGGGTTTTAGGGTTAATTTCATGGTTGTTAAGGCTTGGCTTTTTTTCATTATAGGTTCGTCGCTGTGGGATCGTCCCAAGTTTGCTCAGGCAAGATGCGCTACTCATTTTTACTGTGGGGTAAGCTCTCTAGCCTGTCCAGATGACAAAAGTGGGATATTTCCATCTCGGTTTTTGTGGTCTTGGGTATGAAGCAAAAATTTGGGGAGTCGGAGTGGGGGGAGATTGTCAGGATATTTTGACAATGCTTGCGCTTAAGTTGGTAAAGTTGGGGATTTTTCCCAAGTTAAGGATTTTTGCGGGAGGGTTGAGGGGCTGAAAGTTAGGCGGGGTAAGGGATTGGGTGGATTTTACTGACTTTTTCCTTAAGTTCCTAAACTTCGGTTGTGTTGGAAAGGACAAGTGATTACAGTAGAAAAGTTGTTACTGCTACTTCTAAGAAAAAGAAAATGCCTGAAATTTCTATATCGAACGATCTGTCCGATGGTCGAGGCGTTGGACTTGCTCCAGATCAAATCCTTAATGCGGTTCGATTTCAGCTTTTGGAGGAAAGAAAAAGCGGAAAACCTAACAAGGACGAACTTAATGATAAGATTTCAGCTAAAGAAGGCGAAATAGAGGAAAATCAGTCCAAAATTGATAAAGCTAAAGAACAAGCCAAGAATCGAAAACGAGAAATTGACCACTGGAAGCAGTGGTTTCACTCGTTACCTGGAACTGATAGAACAGAAGAACAAGCAAAGTTAGATATTGAGATTAATTGGCGTGGTAAAGAAATTAACGCTTGGCAGGAGGAGATTGGGAATTTAGAAACTAAAAAGTGGGCTATTAGACATGAGTTAGAAGCGTTAAAACAGCAATTACTCGCCTTGGAGGATGGGGTATATGATCGCCCGATTGAGGAAGATCCCCGTTTAATTCATGCGATAGCTGCTTTTGAAGAGGCAATGGCAACTCCCAAGTAGAGTCACTCAGTAAATTAGCTGTAAATTTGGAATCACGCTGGATATTTTAACTTAATTTTGAGATGCAATTATGACTATTGAAAACCTTGGAAAAACACTGCAAGAAAATATTGCTAATGGCAATTTATTTCTAAAAAATACTACAATTGAATCTGAAAATATTCAGTTTTTATTCAAAGAATTCTTATCTGATGAGCCACTAAACATAAAAACGATAGAATTAAGAACTGAAACTGAAAATATTATTGTGAGCGGGAAAACTTCGCTATTTTCCATTCCAGATCTTGAGGTTGAAGCTACATTTTACTTAAAAGATCAGAAGCCGCAAATGACTTTAGTTACACTATTGCCAAATACTTGGAAATTTACTCAAAGTTTTCCGAGTTTGGGAACAAGTATTCTTACCCAAATGGGGTTAAAAGAGGAAGAATTTTTATTTGATCGGCTAATCTTTCAACAACCCAAATTAATTCTTGATTCTGTTGAAGTTAAAGAACCTGAGCAGGTTTCTGGGCTTCGGTTTGAAGCCGAATTGACAATCGATAATGACCTCGTTTCCTTAAGTCAATTTATTGGCGAGATCCTCTCTCTGAAAGTAACTGGCTTAATCGTGCCTACTCCTAAAGGGACGGAGATTTTTCTTAATGCTCCCATCACAGGAGATATTAGTTTAGGCTACTTAAGCGTTCCTTCTTTAGAACTCGATCTTGTTGCCGATGTGATCGATGAGGCAGAGGGCGGTCTTGCTCCTTACACCAGTGCCTATTTTGCTTTAGAGACTCAGATTAAGATTGGAAGTCCAAGTAATCCCATTGAATTACCAATTTATTCGACCTTTCGAGGCTCTCATCAAGATTTGACCTTTGAAGCGGATCTAGAAGATTTTTCTTTATCAGGACTTTCTCAGTTAACTGGGCTTTTAAATGGAACTGCACTTGCTGATTTACTACCCGATGGCTATCGTCCCGAACAGGGGTTAGTTCTCTCCAGACTTACACTAAATGTTAGTTCAACGGAGAAAAAACTAGAGTCGATTGCGGTATATGTTACTTCAAAACAACCTTGGAAAATAACGGACAAAATCGCCATTGAAAATGTCTCAGTTTATTTTTTAGTAGATAATCCTACTTCTTCTGAAAACCGTACTTTGGTTTGTGATTTGTCAGGAGAACTGAGCATTGATAATCTAGCAAGGTTTAGCGTTGGAGCCTCTTTGCCGAGATTCGCCATGCACGGCTATATGGTTCAGGGGGGAGGGCTGAGTCTAACACGGCTGATTAACTTCTTTGCCTCTGATGAAGTTTCTGTCCCTCAAGGTTTTCCAGATATTATCTTTTCTGAGTTGGGCGTGACGTTAGACCCTAAAAACAGAGCTTTTTCCCTAAGTGGTTCAGCGTTAACCGATTGGGAAATTATTCCTAAACTGGTAAAGTTGCAGCAAGTTGAAACTAACTTTGAAGTAGCCCGCATTGACGGCAAAACGGTTGTATCGGGGTTAATCCTTGGAACATTGATGATTGCAGGAGCCGAAGTCAGTCTCGTTGCCGATATTGAAGATCAGTTCGTTCTGCGTGGAAAAATTTCTAAATTGAGTCTGTCGGCTATTCTGGAAGAGTTCTTTGCAATGGTTGAGTTACCAACCGACCTTCCCGATTTTGAATTTGCCAATATTGAAATTGCAGTCACCCCCAAAACTGGAGAATTCTCTCTGACTGGAAAATCGAGCAATAGCTGGCCGATTCCCATTGGTGTTGATGGGTTAGAAGTTGAAGATATTTCTTTTCAAGTGCTGAGATCGGCAAACTCAACTCAGGCAGAAGCAACAACTCGTCAGCGTTCCGTTACGGGATTTATTAGTGGGACGTTAGAAGTAAATACAGCCCGCTTCCCCATTACCTATCAATTCCCTGGCGATTTTGTTTTACAAGGCCATATTCCCTCATTAAATCTGTCACCCTTAGTACAAAAACTCTGCGGGAGTGAGGTGATTCGTGATTTGCCGATTCCTGCTAGTGTGCTGGCGTTGTCTTTTTCGGATGTAGAGGTGACTATTGCACCTCAGCAAAAATCCTTCTCTCTAGCCGCAGGCTCTAGCTTGGGGCAAGTTGAGTTAATCGTGAAGAAAATTAGCGATCGTTGGGGCTTTACGGCTGGATTTATGCCTCCCAGTTCTTGGAAGTTCTCAGAGATTGCCGATGAACTCAGGGTGCTTGATGGACTCAAATTTTCCAATACGGCTTTAATTCTGGCTTCTAGCGATGATCGCAATTTCGCTCTCACACGAGTACAGGCTCAACGGAGTGATGTGGCTATCATTCGAGGGCTAAACTTCTTTGCGGGCATGAATCTGTCTGGATTAGGTGTGGATGCGCTTTTGGGAATTACGTCCCTCAATGTTTATACCGCTATCAGTGGAAAACCAGCCGATTTAGTTCTAGAAGCCTCAATTGATGGCAGTTTCGATTTAGGTAAAGGTGTTGCCTTTGGTGATATTCGGTTTCGTTTAAAACCTGCTCCCAGTGACTTTTCGCTAACCTTAATGGGGACAGTAACGGCCATTTTGAATAATAGCGTCCTGCGGTTTATTGGTGGCATGGAAGTCAAACCGCGCTCGGCTGAGTTTCAAGCGACTATGTTGGGGATTTGGCAAGATCCTTTTGATGCGAAAGGGGTGTCCATTGCCAATGTCGCGATCGAACTAGGAATGAGTTTCCCGCCACCGCTACCGACGGTAGGAATTGCTGGTACGTTGCAAATTGGGGAATTTCAGGGTGTAGTGGCGGTGAAATTTGATTCGGCTATGCCGAGCCGCAGTATGCTGGCGATCGCTTTTAATCGCCTCTATTTCCTGGACGTGATCGGTACTTTCTGTGGAACTGCGGTGAAACAAGCCATTCCCGCTTCTCTGGCTAAAACGGTTTTAGATATTGGCTTTGAAAACGTCAAAATCTACATTGTTCCGCAACCGACGACAATTGGGGAATTAAAATTCGAGCAAGGGACGCAATTAGAAGGAACGATGTATTTCTGGGGATTGCGAGCCTATGGCTATCTAAAAATTGATTATCTTGATGGAGTTGAAGTGAAAGGGGATGTGGAACCGATTAACTTAGCGGGTATCTTTAAGCTTACAGGAGCCACAGGCAAGCCTAAACCCTCACTTTATCTCAAGGTTAGCCCAAAAACCGTTCCCAATCTGGATATATCAGGAGCAGTCGAACTGTTGGGGATTCGTAGTGAAACCCAAATCCGCCTCTCGGATAGTGGTTTTACGTTTACGACGATTGGCAAGATTTTTGATTTGTTTGAATGTACTCTAGAAGTACGGGGACAAAATTTAACGCAAGGGGGCGATTTCTTTATTGTTGCTACGATGCGGAATGATTTATTGGAGTATCTCCGTCGAGAAGCCTCGAATGCCATTAAAGCCGCCGCCGATGAGGCAACAAGAAGCCTTTCAAATGCTCAAGATGCAGTGGCTTCCGCTCAACGAAATGTGGATAAGCTCAATACGGATATTAATAATATGCGGCAAACGATTCAACGGGAACGCGATCGCGATGCCCAGCGAATGCGAGATGCTCAGGCGGCAGTTGCTTCTGCTCAACGGGAGGTGGATAAGCTCAATACGGATATTAATAATATGCGGCAAACCATTCAGCGCGAACGAGACCGCGATTCTGGGCGGATGCGGGATGCTCAGGGAGCGGTGCAACGAGCGCAAAATGATGTGAATTCCCTTCAGGGAGAGATTGATAACACCAAGCGAAGAATTGAACAGCTAAAACAGGATATTAGCAATAAGGAACGCTGGTTTAATAAATCTAAATGGTACGAAAAGAGTTACCGTTGGGCGGAATTGTCGGCCTACGCGACGGCTAAGGGTTCTGAAATTGCCGGACTTTATACTTATATCGGTGGAGTTGAAGCGTCTAAGGCAACGGCCAATGGGGTATTGGAAGGGGCCAAGCAGGTGGTACGCGGTTTGGAGAAAACGATTGTCAATTTTCCCATTGATGCGGATGTGCGGATTGCTGGTTTGTTTACTGCACGGGAGACGGCCAATGGGGTATTAGAAGGGGCCAAGCAGGTGGTGCGCGGTTTGGAGAAAACCATTGTCAATTTCCCGATTGATGCGGATGTGCGGATTGCTGGTTTGTTTACTGCACGGGAAACGGCAACGGCAGCGTTATCTGTGGCGACTCAAACCTTACAAGGACTCAAAGTTTCTATTGGGTCAATCGCCGATGTGGGTCAGTTTATCGTCAAGTACAGTTTAGGAGGTTTGCTAGATGTTAAATCGGCACGATTCGAGGCGACGCTGATGGCGGCGAGGGGGGGCAGTGTGTCTTTGGCATTAACGCTGGTGTTTATGCAAGGACAACCGCAAACTGTGGCGTTAGCGTTTAATTTCTATGACCCGTTGAGTGGGGCAAAGGCGTTGGCAAAACAGCTTTTACCTGCTTAGAGATACTTAATATTACAATCTCTTGAAAAGCATTTTTTTAGTTTATTACTTAGGAGCAAACTTATGGTAATCACGATTACTCAATTTGGTGGTGGATGGGGGAATACCGCAGGTGACTGTTGTTTGATTCAATGGGATTCAGAAGCAGGTAAGAAGTCTCATATTCTGATCGATCTAGGTCGAGCTTCTATGTTTAATAACATGAACGAACAATGTAAGAACAGTACCCTAAGAGGCGTTATTCTTACTCATTTACATAGCGATCATATTGGGGGAACTGGCAAAAGCCAAAGCAAATCTAGCATGAATTGGAACCTTGAATCGACTTTAAGCCAATTAAACGAGGACAGGGGATTTCTTGTTTTACCTAAATACACTGATTTTAGTGGGTTAAAAGCCGAAATCAAAAAGAAGGTTCCCAATTGTTCAATATATAGCGATCCTCAAGCCAGCAAAGATCTTCTGAAGTTTGAGGATATAGAGGATATAATAGGTTTTAATATTGAATGTATATATCCAGACTTGTCCAAGGCTTATAAAGAGAGGGAAAATTGTCATAGCTTAGGATGCTTAATCACGGTCACTCACAATTCATCTGGGAAAGATTGGCGGATGCTAACGCTTGGGGATATGGAAAATGTGGACAAAACAACCAACCAAACGGCTAATGCTGCTATTGAAGAGGTTGTAGGGGTGCATGATATTAATGTCATCAAATTGGCACATCACGGTTCGGCAAGTAATCTTATGGATACAGTCAAAAAAATTATTGATACTTGTCATCCTATAGTAGTTATTTCTGGTTATACAGGCGGTGGAATAGAAAAGCTTGTAAAGCATACAGAAAAAGCTAAAAAAGTTTATTTTTTATTTTCACAGGCAGAGGTAGAAGATACCGCAAAATCTGGCTTATCTATCAAAGGTTTTATATACCCAAGTGCTTATAAATCCCCAAAAACTAAAAACAACGTTTTGAAAAGGAATTTTGATGATAATAGCATGGACGCGAGAAGAGAACAGAAGTGGAAATTTGTCATTAATGAAAAAAAAGACTTAGATGTTCGCTGTCTGTCACATGAATCGTCATTATACCAAACATCCTCGTCGAGAAAAAGAAGCTCATCAGACATATCAATGGACGCTAATCCAGATCCAAAGAAAAGTACGACACCTCTGGCACAAGAAGAAGAAAAATCGATGGATTCATGACTTGCTTTCGAGAGAATTAAAAGTTGAGAAAACTAATTCTAAATAATGACTAAAGTTCGATCATCATCTTCTTCTTGTTGATTAAACTTTAAAATAGCGATTACTTGGGCTTTGGGAAGTGCAATCATCACTTTTATGGAGTACATAACTTCACGCATCTTTTTGCCTTGTAATTATCATTATTATGCTTCTCTAACCCATCCAAAACTTACTATTTTGTAACCAACTCAATTGGAGAAATCAATCATGGAAAACTCAAAAAACTTCAGAATTCTAAGCTTAGATGGTGGTGGTATTCGAGGAATGCTTACCGCGACCTTATTAGTAACACTAGAAAACGAACTTAAGGCAATTAATCCTGAACATACCCTTACTAATTGCTTTGATTTCTTCGCAGGAACTTCAACAGGAAGCATCATTGCCTGTGGCCTTGCCAATGGAATGACCGCCACACAAATTTTAGGGTTTTATAACGAACATGGTCAAACCATTTTCAAAGAGCTAGACCTAAAAAAATTCTCTAACGTATGGCCAGAAGTATGGCGACGAATCAAAGAAAAAGATCCTTCCCTTCCCCTTTTTGAAGAAGAAGGATTAGAAAATGTTCTTAAGAAACCAAACATTTTTCCTGAAACTTTGCTCTTTAAAGACTTACCGAAACCGACCCTAGTAACCAGCTACGATACCTATAACCGAGAAGCCGTTATTTTTGTCAGTCAAGGAAAAAATACACAAAACCCAGATGATAAATATAAAGCAAGATATGCAACTCTTCCCGTGTG
Source organism: Microcystis sp. LEGE 08355 (assembly GCF_015207185.1). Taxonomy (NCBI): domain Bacteria; kingdom Bacillati; phylum Cyanobacteriota; class Cyanophyceae; order Chroococcales; family Microcystaceae; genus Microcystis; species Microcystis sp. LEGE 08355. The sequence goes on from NZ_JADEXI010000022.1 coordinate 19,320, forward strand.
GCAAGTCTGCCGTTCTTCTTCCGCCGCACCCGTCGCTTTTGCAGGCTATCTGCTGAAAGATAAAGCCTATTTAGACGCTTTAACAGAATATGAGCGTCCAGATAATGAAAGAATTCGTCGAGGCGACTTAACAAAAGACGTAACAAAGACACCGCTTTCTTTAGGACTTCCTCAAGAAGAGTGTATTCCGTTAATTGATGGTGGAGTTGTCGCCAATAATCCTGCCCTATGTGCGATCGCCGAAGCGATTGAAAACGGTAAACCACTAGATAAAATTTTTGTCGCCTCCTTTGGAACAGGACAAGTTAATCGTCGTATTAGCGCAGAAGAAGCAAAAACTTGGGGCGGATTTGATTGGGTTAACATTCATAATCAAATTCCACTAATGGATGTATTTTCAGATGGCTCCTCCGATGTCACAGACTATACCGCAAAGAAACTATTGAAGGATAATTATAAACGTATCCAGCCTGTCATTACTTCCGATATTTCCACATTTCAGGCAGATGAAGCTAATCTCACAGCATTATCTCGTGCAGCAGACCATTATCTAAATCATTGTGGCGGAAAAGAGCGATTAAAGAAATTAGCACAGCAATTGGTTAACGCTTAATATCCATTACGACATAAATTATAATAGACCTCTTGCATAATTTTTTTATGGTATAATGGAGGGTTTTGCTTTTTTCTCAATTCTTAGATTGAAGTGGAAAAAAGAATAAAATGTGATCTTAGGTCAGGAAATCATCTATAATTTTGCTATG